>JBQCFA010000360.1:0-5131 GCA_051959695.1 Rhizobiaceae bacterium | reverse complement strand
TCGCGCTGCGAGACAAAATGGTAGTGTACCCCGTCGATCTCGCTGCCGCGACGCGGCCGCGTGGTGACGCTCACGGAAAGCTCCAGCGACGGATCGCTTTCGAGAAGATTGCGCGCGATCGTCGACTTGCCCGCTCCCGACGGAGAGGACAGCACCAGCATCAGCCCGCGACGCCGGATGGCGGACGCATCTTCCATGCCTTACTCCAGATTCTGGACCTGTTCGCGGAACCGGTCGACAACAGCCTTCAGCTCGAGGCCGATCGCCGTTATCGCCGCCGCGTTCGACTTGGAGCACAGCGTATTCGATTCGCGGATGAATTCCTGCGAAAGAAAATCGAGCTTGCGTCCGACCGCTCCTCCCGAACCGAGCAGCGAGCGTGCCGATGCGACATGCGTCTTCAGCCGGTCGATCTCCTCGCGGATATCCGCCTTGGTCGCCAGGAATGCGGCTTCCACCGCCAGCCGGCCTTCGTCGAGCGTCGGCATGGCATCGATCAGGAGCCTGAGCTGTTCGGCGAGTCTTGCCCGGATCGTTTGCGGCTCGCGCGACGGATCGGCCTCGGCGGTATTCGTCAACGCCTCGATCTCGTCCACATGGCCGAGAAGCAGCCGGCCGAGCGCAGCACCTTCGTCGAGCCGCGCCCTTTCCAGTCCGGCAAGCGCCTCGCCAAGCACCGCCAGAAGCGTCGCATCGAACGCGGCCGCCTCCTCTTCGGTCGAAAGCGGATCGGCGAATTCCAGGATGCCGCGCAGGGCCAGCAACCCGTCGGAACGGGCCGGCGCGAAGCCGAATTCCTGCTCCAGCCGTTTCGCCATCGCCGAAACGTCTTGCAGGAGCTTCTCGTTGAGAATCGGCGCGGCGGCGGCGCTTTGCCTGCTCAGGTTCAGGACCGCGTAGAACTGCCCGCGCGAAAAGCGCTTTTGTATCGCCTGCCTCGCGGGCTGCTCGAGGCGCTCCAGCCCGGGCGGCAGGCGCAGGCGCACCTCAGCGCCCTTGCCGTTGACGGACTTGAGTTCCCACGCGAACGAGTTGCCGAGATAGTCCCCCGTCGAGCGGGCGAAGCCCGTCATGCTCTGCAATGCCATCGGCAAATCATCCTCACCCGCGGGCCTTATCGTCCAGGTCGAGTAAACGCCGGCCCTCTTCGCCTCTCGCGCCGGAGAGGTCAAGATTTGTCGCATTTCGCGATGCTTCAATCCGGCGGATTGGTTCCGGTGTCGTCGGTCGTGTCGCCGGATTCCTTCCGCTCCTTCTCCAGCTTGCGCCAGCGTGTGACGTTCTGGTTGTGCTCGGCAAGGGTAGCCGCGAAAGCATGACCGCCCGTGCCATCGGCGACAAAATAGAGATCGTCCGTCTTCGCAGGATTGGCGACGGCCTCGAGTGCCGCGCGCCCCGGATTGGCGATCGGTCCCGGCGGCAGCCCGTCGATAATGTAGGTATTGTACGGGGTGGCCTTCTCCTTGTCCGACTGGAAGATCGGGCGACCGGCAGGTCGGCCTTCGCCGCCGAACAGGCCGTAGATGATCGTCGGATCCGACTGCAGCCGCATATGGTGTTTCAGCCGGTTGATGAAGACGGCGGCGACGCGCGGCCGCTCTTCCGGAACGCCGGTCTCCTTCTCGACGATCGAAGCCAAGGTGACGAGATCGTTCACGTCCTTGAGAGGCAGGTCCGCCGCGCGCTTCTCCCATATCGATTGAACGAGCTTCTTCTGCTCCGCCATCATCCGGTCGATGACCTGATGCCGCGTCGTTCCGCGGGTGAAGCGCTGTGTGTCCGCCGCCAGGCTGCCTTCCGGCGGCATTTCCGTCGGCATGTCGCCCACCAGCACATCGTCGTCGGCAATCCGCTTGAAGGCCTGGGCGACGGTCAGCCCTTCGGGGATCGTCAGGGAGTGCAGGATGGACTTGCCGCTCTGCAGGATGTCCATGATCTGATGCATGGAGGCGCCAGCGGGGATGGCGTATTCGCCGGCCTTTAGGCTGCTCTGCTTGCCGTAGAACTGGATGCCGGCCCGGAAGATCTGGGCGTCGCTGACCAGTCCGCGCGCTTCCAGGTCACCGGCAATGGTGCTCGCCCCGGTGTTGGGCTTCACGATGTAGGTCGTATCCTTGGTCGACGGTCCCTTCCCGTCGAAGACCTGGTGGCCGACATAGAGTGCGAAACCGGCCGCCAGGAGTACAAGAACGACGCAGGACAGGAGGAAGTTCAGAAACACCACGAGGCGGTTACGGGACTGGCGCGAGCGCCGGCCGCTTGGGGGACTCATCGTCCCGTGGCCTCCGTTCGGTTCGCCCTGATCACCGCTATAGTCGTTCATTCCCCGATCTTGCCCGAATCCGATGTGTGTCGTTCAAGGGTTGCTGCTGCGCGCAGACACTACGGCCGATTATGGCAAATTTCACGGTACCCTCCCCCGGACGCACCGTGAAGTCAGGCGTCGTAGCGGCGGAAAATCAAGGACGCATTGGTGCCGCCGAATCCGAACGAATTCGACAGCGCGGTGTCGATCGGCCTTTTCCGCGGCGTGTTAGGCACAAGGTCGATCGCCGACTCCACCGCCGGGTTGTCGAGGTTGATGGTGGCGGGCGCTATCCCGTCCCGAATCGCCAGGATCGAGAAGATCGCCTCGGCCGCGCCGGCGGCCCCGAGCATGTGGCCGACGGACGATTTCGTCGAGGACATCGAAATCTTCGATGCGGCGTTGCCGACGAGCCTCTCAACGGCGCCGAGCTCGATCGTGTCGGCCATGGTCGAGGTGCCGTGTGCATTGATGTAATCGATGTCGGCGGGGGTAAGGCGGGCGTTCTTCAGCGCCGCCGACATGCAACGAAAAGCGCCGTCGCCATCCTCGGCCGGCGCCGTGATATGATAGGCGTCGCCGCTCAAGCCGTAGCCCACGAGTTCGGCATGGATGCGCGCGCCGCGTGCCTTGGCGTGCTCCAGTTCCTCCAGGACGACGACCGCCGCGCCTTCCGCGATGACGAAGCCGTCGCGGTCGCGGTCATAGGGGCGCGAGGCCTTTTCCGGCGTGTCGTTGTAACGGGTTGACAGCGCCTTGCAGGCCGAAAAGCCCGCGAGCGCAAGGCGACCGATCGGTGCCTCGGTGCCACCGGCCACCATCACCTCGGCGTCTCCGAAGGCAATCATGCGGCCGGCATCGCCGATCGCGTGCGCACCGGTCGAGCACGCGGTCACAACGGCATGATTCGGTCCCTTCAGCGAATGCCGGATCGAGACCTGGCCGGAGACCAGGTTGATGATGTTGCCGGTGATGAAGAACGGGCTTATGCGTCGCGGACCACGTTCGTGCAGGATCAGCGCGTTTTCCGCGATCCCCTCGATGCCGCCGATGCCCGAGCCGATCGTGGCGCCGGTGTAATTTTGCTCTTCGGCCGTCTTCGGATGCCATCCGGCGTCGTCGAGCGCCATGTCGGCGGCCGCGATGCCGTAGGCGATGAACTCGGCGATCTTCCGCTGTTCCTTGGCTTCCAGGAAACGGTCCGGATTGTAGGTCCCGTTCTCCCCGTCGCCGCGCGGAACCATGCTTGCGATCTTGCAGGGCATGTCCTCCACATCGAACGTGTCGATGCGGCGAGCGCCGCTCTTGCCGGCGAGCAGGGCCTTCCAGCCATGCTCGACGCCGACGCCCAGGGGGGAGACAAGGCCCATGCCGGTGACGACGACGCGCCTCATTGCAGGTCCTCCCTCATACGGCATCAAGTCGCGCCCGACGTCGCCGGGCGCGTTGGGATATCAGGATGAAGCCTTGTCGATGTATTTGACAGCATCGCCGACGGTAAGGATCGTCTCGGCGGCATCGTCCGGGATCTCGACCCCGAACTCTTCCTCGAACGCCATGACCAGTTCGACGGTATCGAGGCTGTCGGCGCCCAAATCATCGATGAAGCTCGCCTGCTCCGTAACCTTGTCCGCGTCAACACCGAGGTGCTCGACGACGATTTTCTTGACGCGTTCTGCGGTATCGCTCATTTGGGAACCCTCGAATTCATGTTTCCGTGTCTTCGTTAACGGCAGGATAGCCGCTAATCAAGCTGAAAGATTTCTGGGCACGCGGCGCTCGTTTTGTCGCCCGCGACATACGATATTTCCGCCGTTAGCATGAAGGTTGGCCGCGTAAAAGGCCAAAAGGGCGCGCCAGGCGCCCTATATCATCGCCATCCCGCCATTTACGTGGATAGTCTGGCCGGTGACGTAGCCGGCCTCGGCGGAAGCAAGGAAAACGGCCGCCGCGGCGATCTCTTCTCCCCTGCCCATGCGCTTCATGGGGATCGCTCCCATGATCGCTTCCTTCTGCTTTTCGTTGAGCTTGTCGGTCATCGCCGATTCGATGAAGCCCGGCGCGATGCAGTTGACGGTGATGCTGCGGCTGGCGATCTCGTTGGCGAGCGCCTTCGAGAAACCGATCATGCCGGCCTTCGACGCGACATAGTTGGTCTGGCCGGGATTGCCGGTGACGCCGACGACCGAGGTGATGTTGATGATGCGGCCGAAGCGGCGGCGCATCATCGGGTGCGTCAGTTCGCGGGTTAGGCGCATCATCGAATTGAGGTTCACCTCGATGACGGCGTCCCAGTCGTCGTCCGACATGCGCACGAAAAGCCCATCGCGGGTGATGCCGGCATTGTTGACGAGGATATCCACGCCGCCGAGTGCCTCTTCGGCCTTCTGGCCGAGCGCCTTGACCGCCGCGCGGTCGGACAGGTCTGCCGCGAAGACGCTTGTACGCTCGCCGAGTTCTGCGGCAAGCGCCTCCAGCTTCTCGACGCGGGTGCCGTGCAGGCCGACCGTCGCGCCCTGCGCTTGCAGTGCGCGCGCGATCGCCTCGCCGTTGCCGCCCGTGGCGCGGGTGCCGTGGGCCTTCCTGCCTGTCAGATCGAACATGGATCGTTCCTTTTCAGAACCTTGCAGAAAACTATGCCAGCGCCGCAAGCGCGGCCTCGACGTCCGCGGGCGTATTCACCGATACGGTCGCGATGTCCCGGTTGATGCGTCGCGCCAGCCCCGAAAGCACCTTGCCGGAGCCGATCTCGTAGAGCGTGCCGACGCCGTTGGCGCCGAACCATTCGACCGTCTCGCGCCAGCGCACACGGCCGGTCACCTGCTC
>JBQCFA010000359.1:0-2506 GCA_051959695.1 Rhizobiaceae bacterium | reverse complement strand
AGAGGATCTGTTCTTTACGCCGCATGGCGAAGGCAGGCTCGGGCTCATCCCCACCGCCGAGGTGCCGCTGACCAATCTTGTCCGCGAGCAGATCCTCGACGCCGAAAAGCTGCCGCTGCGCTTCACCGCGCTCACGCCCTGTTTCCGCTCGGAGGCCGGTTCGGCCGGCAAGGACACGCGCGGCATGCTGCGCCAGCACCAGTTCGACAAGGTCGAGCTGGTCTCGATCACCGACGCGGATTCCTCGCTGCATGAGCATGAGCGGATGACCGAATGCGCCGAGGCAGTGCTGAAACGGCTCGAACTGCCGTTCCGCACCATGGTGCTGTCGACCGGCGACATGGGCTTCGGCGCCAGGAAGACCTACGACATCGAGGTCTGGCTGCCCGGCCAGGACGCCTATCGCGAGATCTCGTCCTGCTCCGTCTGCGGCGATTTCCAGGCGCGGCGCATGGACGCCCGCTACCGTCCGGCGGCGGAGGCAGGACAGGCCCCGGCCAAGGGCACGCGCTTCGTGCATACGCTGAACGGTTCCGGCGTCGCTGTCGGCCGCGCGCTGATCGCGGTGATGGAGAACTACCAGAACGCCGACGGCAGCGTCACAATTCCGCAAGTTCTCCGCCCCTATATGGGGGGCATGGAGAAAATAGACTAATTCCTCCAGACCGCAGAAAGTCCCCATGCGCATTCTCCTGACCAATGATGACGGCATCCACGCGGAAGGCCTGGCGGTGCTCGAACGCATCGCCCGCACCCTTTCCGACGACGTGTGGGTCGTCGCCCCTGAAACCGACCAGTCCGGCTTTGCCCACTCGCTGTCGCTCTCCGAGCCGTTGAGGCTGCGCAAGATTGACGACAGGCACTACGCGCTGCGCGGCACGCCGACCGATTGCGTCATCATGGGCGTGCGCAAGATCATGCCCGAGCCGCCGGACCTCGTGCTTTCCGGCGTCAACTCGGGCGCCAACACCGCCGACGACGTCACCTATTCGGGCACCGTCGCCGGCGCCATGGAGGGCTGCATGATCGGCCTGCGCTCGATCGCGCTCAGCCAGGCCTACAATGTTTCGGAAGACGGCCGGGTCGTGCCCTGGGAGACAGTCGAGGCGCATGCGCCGGAACTGCTTTCGAAGCTGGTCGAGGCGAAGCTCGCGCCGGGCACTTTCCTCAACGTGAATTTCCCGCGCTGCCGGCCTGACGCCGTCGAGGGCGTGACGGTCGCCGACCAGGGCAAGCTCGTCCATGGGCTTTGGATCGACGAGCGCCAGGACGGCCGCGGCCTGCCCTATTACTGGCTGCGCTTCGGCCGGGAACCGGCGGAGATGCGGCCGGGGAGCGATCTGGCGGCGCTGAAGGACAATCTGATCTCGGTGACGCCGCTCAAGCTCGACCTCACCGACCGCGACGCCATGGCCGAACTGGAGCGGCTCATCGCATGAGCGGCGTCCATGACGAGCGCGAGGCCTTCGCCGCCTTCCTCCTGAGGATGCGGCAGCGCGGCATCGGCTCGAAGGAACTCTTCTCCGCCATCGAGGCGACGCCCCGGCGCAATTTCGTGCCCGGCCAGTGGCATGACGCGCTCTGGTCGGAGAGCATGCTTCCCATCGAATGCGGCGAGGCCATCGAGGGGATCGATATGCAGGCAGCCGTCATCGCCGCGCTCGACCTCGCGCCCGGACAGCGTGTTCTGGAGATCGGCGGCGGCTCGGGCTTCACCGCTGCGCTGCTCGGCAGGCTGTCGGGACGCGTGCTGAGCCTAGAGCGCTTCAAGACGCTCGCCAATCTGGCGCGCCAGCGGATCGAGGCGCTCGGTATCGGCGACGTGGTCGTACGGCATGCCGACGGGTCGAAGCCGCTCGCCTCGGAGGGGCCATTCGACCGCATCGTCGTCTGGGCCGCCTTCGACGAGCATCCGCGCAGCTTCGTCGAACTACTCTCCACCGGCGGCGTCATGGTGGCGCCGATCGGACCCGGCGACGGCGAGCAGGTCCTGACGAAGCTCGCCAAGGTGGGCAGCCGCTTCGAGCGCGAGGAATTGGGAACGGTGCGGCTGCAGCCCATCGTGCAGGGCATGGCGGCGGCGCTCTGACAGGGGCTCCGGCCGGTCTTGTAGCCGATCGTGGCGTGTCTCGGGCGAATTTTAGGAGAATTTGCCTCTTTCTTGAATGATTTAACCGACCGGTAACATTAACGCGCTTTAATTCGGCACAGTTGTCTTGTGTGCGGGTAAAGCGATGCGTAATCGGGTTCTGGGTACGATCGAGCACAGGCTGGCGCTGGGCGCCGCCGTCCTCCTCATCGGCGGGTTTGCATCGGGCTGCAGTTCCGACACCGCCCGCTTCTCCGACTCCCTCTTCACCGGCTCGACCTACCGCGGCGACACCGTCGTGCGGCCCCCGGCAAATCAGCCATACCCTGGCGACTCGATCGGAGGGAACCGGGCGGTGGATCCGGCCCCGACTGGCACCGTCGCCCCGCATTCGAATGGCGGCCCGGTCTACGGATC
>JBQCFA010000358.1:0-15789 GCA_051959695.1 Rhizobiaceae bacterium | reverse complement strand
GGTCGCGATTTCGATGGTGGCGCGCGAGATGCCGGATCCGATCGGCACCGAGTTCGGCGTCGTGGCCGACGAGGTGACCTACGGCTCCACCCTCGTCCACGCACTCCACACCATGTACGAGCGCGTCGGGCATGAGGATCTGCCTCTCTTCGTCACGGCGGTGTCGATCCAGTCGAGCTCGGGCGGCAATTTGCGCGAGATCCTGGACGGTCTCTCCGGCACGATCCGCGAGCGCGGCAAGCTGCGTCGCAAGGTCAGGGCGATCTCCACCGAAGGCCGCATATCCGCCTACATCCTCACCGCGGTGCCGGCGCTCCTGATGGCAGCAATTTTCGTGCTGATGCCGGAGTTCTACGGCAAGGTGTGGGACGTGCCGAAGACCTGGTACCTGCTCGGCGGCTCGGTTTTCTGGCTGCTGCTCGGCAACGCGATGATGTTCAAGATGGCGAATTTCAAGTTCTGACATGGACGCTTTCGGCACACTCGGCATGCTTTCGGTCGCGCTTCTGCTCCTCGTGGCGGGCGGCGCCGCGCTCGCCTGGCCCCTGATCGCCAGGGGGCGGGAACGCGGCGACCTGAAACGCAGGCTGCGCGTCGAGCCGTTGCACGAGAAGGGCCAGGGAGCGGAGGCGCGGCCGCAGAAAGGCCACGTCGTGCGCGAGAAGGCTGCACGCACGGCGCAGGAATTCTACGCCAGGACCGATCCCGAGAACGTGGCGCGGCTGCGCCTCAGGCTGATCCAGGCAGGCTACATGGATCCGCGCGCCGTCGGCATGTTCTTCCTCGTCCGCTTTGTCGCTCTTGTTGCCGGCGTTATCGTGGCGCTGGCGCTCGTGATGTGGTTCGGCTCGGAGGCTTCGCGCCTCAATCGCTGGATATTCGTCGGCATGGTCGGAATCCTCGGCTACTTCCTGCCTGGCCTGGTGCTTGCGCAGAAAGTGCGCTCCAAGATGCGGGAATATCGCAACGGCTTCCCCGACTTCATGGACCTGATGATCGTCTGTTCCGACGCCGGCATGAGCATGGAGGCCGGCATCGAGCGCGTATCGAAGGAATTGCAGGTCACCTATCCGTCCCTGGCGGAGAATTTGCAGCTCGTCTCGCTGGAGCTGAGGGCGGGCCGCAGCCTGGACGACGCGCTGAAGGCGCTTTCGGATCGCCTCAGCCTCGACGAGGTGCGCTCCTTCGCCACGCTCCTGCAGCAGTCGAAGGAACTCGGCACCAGCCTTTCGGGCGCCCTCAGGGTATTTTCCGACGAGATGCGCCACAAGCGCATGCTGCTCGCCGAGGAAAAGGCGCACGCATTGCCGGCGAAGATGTCGGTGCCGGTGACGGTCTGCATCCTGCCGGTGGTGCTGATGATCGCCATCATCCCGGTCATCGTCCAGATGACGACGATGACGCACTGACGCCTTGGGCGACGATTCCCCTGGGTAATCAATTCGGAAGCTTTGGACGCCATAGTCGCGCTTCGACCGACAGGTGCGATGTCCGGGCTCACGAGAAGGCGGAACATGGAACTGGACTACAATTCCATCTTGCTCGCGCTCGGCTTCTCCGGTCTGTGCCTGGCGGTGACGACCGTCGGCCTGTGGCTGTCGGTGCGGGCCGAGCGCTTCCTGATGATATGGACGGCAGGCGTCCTGGTCGTGGTCGGCAACATATTCATCTATGACTACTATGTTCGCGCGCCGACGCTGCTGCTCGGCATGTTCGTCCTTCCCTCGCTGATCTTCGGTTTCGCCATCCTCTGCGCGGCCGCCCTGGAATATTGCGGCCATGCACATCCGTTCCGCCTGCCGCTCCGGGTTGCGGCTGTATTCAGCCTCTCCGCGCTCGTCGCTCTGGTGGCGGGCTACGACGGAGCGGCCTTCCTTGTGCAGAATCTCGGCGCCATGTCGCTGCTCTTGGTGACAGGTTTCACCTACTGGCGCGACCGCGGCGGCATGCCGGTCCACCTGGTGACGCTGGCCGTTCTTTACGGCGCCTGCGGCCTGTCCTTCGCGCTCTGCGCCATCATGCTTGCGGCGGAGGGCCATATGACCCTTGGCCATGCGCCGCGCAACTGGGCTGAAAACCTGAACATCGTGGTCTCGATCATCGGCATGACCGGTATCGGTGCGATCACCCTCTCGCTGACCCAGACCCGCATTGCGCTTCGCCATCGACAGGACGCCGAAACCGATTCCCTGACGGGGCTGATGAACCGGCGCGCCCTGTTCGAGCGCTATGAGCATCGCCGGCTGGGGGCTTTCGTGGCCGTCATTGCCTTCGACCTCGACAATTTCAAGCGGATCAACGATTCCTACGGCCATGCCGTGGGGGACGACGTGCTGCGCCTGTTCACGTCGATCATGCGGCGCAACTGCCGGCCGATGGACCAGGCCGTCCGCCTCGGCGGCGAAGAGTTCGCGCTCGTCATGCCGCGCATCCTGCCAGAGACAGCCGAGCGAATAGCCGAGAGCATACGTGCGGAACTTGCGGCCGAGTTCATGCAGACGGACATGGGACCTCTGCGCTGCACCGTCAGCGCCGGCATTGCCTTCGGCGCCGAGGAAGGCAGCAGCTTCGAGGATGTTCTTCGCCGCGCCGACCAAGCCCTCTATACGGCCAAGCACGATGGACGTAACCGGGTTGCGGCCGGTGGCTTGCGGGCGGCCGGTTAACGGCCGGTTGTCCGGCGGGCCGAATTTGTCCGCGTTTCGGCACGGAAGCTTAATCACCCTGTTCTAATCTATCCTGACAAGCGCCCGGAAAACGGGCCGTCGGGGCAGGACAGGGGCAATGCGGATCAGCATATTCGTCGTGGGCGCGCTTTTCGGCGCGACATTCATGGTATCGGGCTGCACGACCAATCCCGTCGATGCGCTGTCCACCACCTCGATAACGCCGCCGGCGAAGGACATCAGCGTCGACGATCTGAGCCAGGGCAAGGCACAGTTCCGCGACGGAAACTACGGCCTTGCCGAGAAGCATTTCCGCCAGGCGGTCGAATTGCGCTCGGACAACGCCGAAGCCTGGATGGGCCTTGCCGCCTGTTACGACGAACTCGGGCGTTTCGATTTCGCCGACCGTGCCTATGACCAGCTCGTCAAGATCGCCGGGCGTCGGCCGCGCGTCATCAACAATATGGGTTATTCCCAGTTGCTGCGCGGCAATCGGAAAAAGGCGCGCGTGCTGCTCATGGAAGCAGAGCACGCTCTGCCGGGCGACAAGCTCGTCGAAGCCAACATCGCGCTTCTGAACAAGAGCTGAGACACCGACAGGCGGTCAGCCCTCCTCAAGGGGCAGGGCGCCTAACGGATCCAGACAATCCGCGCCGAGCGCTCTCATGTGGCGCAGATTGCGCGAAATGAGCATCATTCCACCAACGTGCGCGCTCGCGGCGATAAGCGCATCCTCCGCGCCTGGCTTGTGGCCCCTCGCTGCCGCGATACTCAGCATTTGGCCGGCCCTGTCGGCGATCTCAGGTGAAATCCATACGATCCTGTCACGGTAGAGCGTCTCGCTGATAAGCAGCCATTTGCTCAGAGCGTCCGCCTTTCGAAGGTGCTTCTTCGCGCGCAGGTTCTCCACGCCGAATCGCAGCTCCATGAGCGTTATGGCGCTAAGGTTGATGCGATCCGTATTGTTCCGCACCCACCGACGCCAATCATCGACTGCATCTCCGGCGAGGCGGGATGCCGGGCTCGTGATGGACAGCACGTCCGTGTCGAGAAGATAGTTCAACCGCGGTCTTGCGTGTCGAAGACGCGGGCGGGAGCGCGGCCCGGAAGGTCGGCATCCTCGATCGGTGCGTCCAGCACGAGATCGGCAAAGGACGGATATTCCGCCGCGAGCTTCTGCCAGATTTCTTCCGACACGACCACGACGGGCGCGCTGTCCCTGCGTTCGATGCGCTGCGGGCCGTCGGCAAGTACCGCGTCGACGACCTCGGAAATACGAGCCCTGGCTTCCGAGATGGACCAAGATCTCATCGTGTGACCCTCATTTGTACAATATGTACGACGCAGTCTCGAAATCTTCAAGGCAAGGCTCAGCTCGCCAGCGCCTCCATCGGCGGGCAGGAGCAGACGAGGTTGCGGTCGCCGGCGACGTTGTCGATGCGCGAGACCGGCGGCCAGTACTTCGCGGCCGGATCCGCCTTTGCGTCCGGGAACGCGGCGATCTTGCGCGAATAGGGATGCGTCCAGTCGTCGGCGAGCGTCTCGGCGGCCGCATGCGGCGCGTTGACGAGCGGATTGTCGTCTTTCGGCCATTCGCCCCTCTCGACTTTCCCCGCTTCTTCAGCGATGGCGACCATGGCGTCGCAGAAGCGGTCGAGCTCGCGCCTGGGCTCCGATTCGGTTGGCTCCACCATCAGCGTGCCGGCCACCGGCCAGGACATGGTGGGGGCATGGAAACCGTAGTCGATCAGGCGCTTGGCCACGTCCTCTACCGTGATGCCCGCGCGTTCCTTCAGGACACGGGTGTCGAGGATGCATTCATGTGCGACGCGCCCGTTGCGACCCGTAAAGAGCACCGGGTAATGCGCCTTGAGCCGTTCCGCGACGTAGTTCGCCGACAGAATCGCCGTCTCGGTCGCCTGCTTGAGGCCCGAGCCGCCCATCATGCGGATATACATCCAGGTGATCGGCAGGATGGAGGCGCTGCCAAAAGGCGCCGCCGCCACCGCGTGCGAGGAGCCGAACGCCTCGTGCCCCGGCAGGAACGGCTTCAGGTGCTTCGCCACGCCGATCGGGCCGATGCCTGGCCCGCCGCCGCCATGCGGGATGCAGAAGGTCTTGTGGAGGTTCATATGGCAGACATCGGCGCCGATGTCGCCGGGCCGCGACAGCCCCACCATGGCGTTCAGATTGGCGCCGTCGAAATAGACCTGCCCGCCATGCTCGTGGATCACCTTGCAGATGTCGCGCGCGCCTTCCTCGAAGACGCCATGCGTCGAGGGATAGGTGAACATCAGTGCCGCCAGGTTTTCGGCGTGCTGCTCCGCCTTTGAGTTGAGGTCGTCGAGATCGATGTCGCCGCTTTCGGTGCAGGCGACGACCACGACCCTCATGCCGGCCATGTGCGCGCTGGCCGGGTTGGTGCCGTGGGCGGAGGAGGGGATCAGGCAGACGTCGCGATGCGCGTCCCTGCGCGACAGGTGATAGCGCCGGATGGCGAGCAGGCCGGCATATTCGCCCTGGCTGCCGGCATTGGGCTGCAGCGAGACGGCGGCGAAGCCGGTGATCTCGCAAAGCCAGCTTTCCAGTTGTTCGATCATCTCGCGATAGCCGCGCGTCAGCCGCGCCGGTGCGAAGGGATGCAGGTTGGCGACCGATGGCCAGCTCACCGGCATCATCTCGGCGGCGGCGTTGAGCTTCATGGTACACGAGCCGAGCGGGATCATGGCCCGGTCGAGCGCCAGGTCCTTGTCGGAGAGCCGGCGCAGGAAGCGCATCATCTCCGTTTCGGACCGGTTTTCATGAAAGACCGCTTGCGTCAGGAAGTTCGTGCCGCGCGGCTTGCCGGGCAGGGCGGTCCTGGCGCTTTCGGGGACCTTCGCCCCGAACAGCGTCGCGATCGCTTGCAGATCGGCTTCGGTCGAAGTCTCGTCGAACGTGATGGCGAGTTCGTCCTCGCTGACAACGCGAACGAGCCGGCCGCCCCTTTCCGCCGCCTCGGCGATTTCTCGCGCCTTGCCCGCGATCCGGATGGGCACGGTATCAAAGCGTCTTTCGCCCACAGTGGAGATGCCGGCGGCCTTCAGGCCATCGGCCAGCCGGCAGGCCAATCCATGCACCTGGCCGGCGATCGCCTGCAATCCTTCCGGTCCATGCCAGATCGCGTAGGCGGCGGCCATGTTGGCGAGCAGCGCCTGCGCGGTGCAGATGTTGGAGGTCGCCTTCTCGCGGCGGATATGCTGCTCGCGCGTCTACAGCGCCAGCCGGTAGGCGGGGCGACCCATGCTGTCGACCGACTGGCCCACGAGGCGGCCGGGCATCAGCCGTGTCAGGCGATCGGACACGGCGCAATAGGCGGCATGCGGCCCTCCGAAGCCCATCGGCACGCCGAAACGCTGCATGGAGCCGACCACGATATCCGCGCCGAGCACGGCCGGCGGTTCGGTCAGCGTCAGCGCCAGCGGGTCGGCCACGAAGATCACCAGCGCGTCGACTTCCCTGGCCTGGCGGATGGCGGCGGAATGGTCGCGATAGACGCCCAGCGTATCGGGCCACGGGACGATCAGCGCCGCCGTCCCGGCATCCAGTTCGCCTTGGTCGATCGTGATACCGAGCGGCTCGGCGCGCGTCCGTGCCACGTCGAGTACCTGCGGATGGATCGGCCCCGCCAGCACCACGCGCGTGCGCTTTTCGCGGTGGTGGCGGAACGCCATGCCGACTGCCTCGGCCACGGCGGTCGCCTCGTCGAGCAGCGAGGCGGATGCGATCGGCAGGCCGGTCAGTTCGGTCACCAGCGTCTGGAAATGGAACAGCATCTCCAGCCGCCCCTGGCTGATCTCGGCCTGGTAGGGTGTGTAGGCGGTGTACCAGGCCGGGTTCTCGAACAGGTTCCGCTGGATGACGGGGGGAACGAAAGTGCCGTGATAGCCTTGGCCGATGAAGCTCTTCAGCACCTTGTTATGGCCCATGATCGCCGAAAGTTCCTGCAGCGCTTCCGCCTCGCTCGCCGGTGCCGGCAGGTCGAGCGGACGTTCCAGCCGTATCGATTTCGGTACGGCCTGGCTGATCAGGGTCTCAACGGATGGAATCCCCAGCGCCGCCAGCATGGCGCGCTGGTCCTGGGAGGAGGGGCCGATATGACGGGTGGCGAAGGAGGCGGTCGAAGAGGTCATGACGTGATCCCGCGTTTGTCCTGCTGTCCGGCGTTCAGCCGACCAGTTTCTTGTAGGCTGTCTCGTCCATCAGTCCGGAAAGCTGGCTTTCGTCGGAAAGCTTCATCTTCCATAGCCAGCCGTCGCCGGAGGGCGCTGAGTTGACCAAGGCCGGCTCGCTCGAAAGCTTGTCGTTTACGTCGGTCACCTCGCCGTCGGCGGGCGCGTAGACGTCGGACGCGGCCTTTACCGATTCGACCACCACGGTCGCATCACCCTTGGAAAGCGTCCGTCCCGTCTCCGGGAGTTCGATGAAGACGAGATCGCCAAGCTGCTCCTGCGCGTAGTCGGTGATGCCCACGGTGGCGACGCCGTTCTCGACGCGGATCCATTCATGGTCTTCGGTGAAATAGGTGGTCGCCATGGGCACTATCCTTTGCGGTAACGGTGAGGGACGAAGGGAAGCGACGTGACGGTAATTGGCAGCCGGTTGCCGCGTACCTCGGCGAACAGGCGCGTTCCGGGCTTCGCCAGATCGGCGGGCACGTAGCCCATCGCCACTGGCGCGCCGGCGCTCGGTCCGAACCCGCCGGAGGTGACGCGACCCGCTGGCTTGCCGTCTTCGCTGAAAAGACCGACGCCGTCGCGCACCGGCTGGCGGCCTTCGGGCTTTAGTCCGACCCGCCTCTCGCTTGCACCCGTGGCGATCTTCCTCGCCATTGCCTCGGCGCCGATGAACCCGCCTTGCTCGCGGACGTGCTTCGGGATCGCCCACATCAGCCCGGCGGAAACGGGATCGGTGGAAGGATCGATGTCATGCCCATGGAGACAAAGCCCCGCCTCCAGCCTGAGGCTGTCGCGCGCGGCAAGCCCCACCCATTGGACGCGCTCGTCGGCGAGCAGGTTTTCCGCCAACGCGGCCCCATCCTCCGCCGGCACCGCGATCTCGAATCCATCTTCGCCCGTATAGCCCGAGCGGGTCAGGAACCAGCCGGGCCTCGGTTCGAACCCGTGCATGAAAGTGAGGTGGGAGACGTCGATTCCGGTGGCCGTCAGCACGGCTTCGGCGTCAGGCCCCTGCAGCGCCAGGAAAACGCGATCGAGCGGCTCGATCGTGCAATCGAGGCGGCGCGCCACCGATTTCAGATGCTTCTCGTCCGCCGCTGCGTTGCCGGCGTTGGCGACGATGATGAAATGGTGCGCGCCGAGACGCGTGACGATCAGATCGTCGAGGATACCGGCATGTTCGTCGAGGAGCAGCGTGTATTTCGACTGGCCGTTCTTGAGGACTCCGGCTTCCAGTGGGCAGGCGCGGTCGAGAAACTCGGTCGCATCCCGCCCGCTCACCTCAAAGAGCTTCATGTGCGATATGTCGAACAGCCCGGCATGATCGCGCGTATGAAGATGCTCCTTCATGACGCCGAGGGGATAGCTGATCGGCATCGACCAGCCGGCAAACGGTCCGAACCGCGCGCCGGCAGCCCTGTGCATGTCTTCAAGGGGCAGGGTTTTGGTTGCCGTTTCTTCGCCGCTCATGGCTTCTCCAGACAAGCACGTAACCGACCGCAAAAGCGGTCACTCCGTGCCCCTCTGTCTGAAGCCTGAGAGACTCGCGCCCCGGAACCCTGTCGGCGGCGCTTACACCTTCGGCGCGGGGCTTCCCCCGACTTTCCAGAGCGTCATTCCCGTTTGCGGTTCTTTTGCCTGAGAGATTTCGGGCGATTTCCCCTTCGGCGGTCGCTGTCGCGACTCTCTCCCGCAAACGGCCGGGCCAAAGCCCCTGACACCCAAACGCTTACCTCACGGAAGCGTCGATGTCACTCCCCCGCAATCAGTTCGGCTGCGAGCGACTGGTTTGCGCGGTCCATATGTCCAAGCTCGTGGGTGATCTGCACGATCAGTTCGCCGGTCTCGGCGTGCAAGGATTTCAGCTTTTCAAGCTGGTCGTTGATCTTTTCGGCGGTAAGCCGCTCCAGCGGGTCGACCGGCGACGTGCCGACACCGTGCAGCAGCCACGAGATCGAAACGCCGAGCAGGCCTGAAAGCATGTTCAGCCGGTGCGTCGCCGGCTGCGACCGATCGCGCTCCCACGCATTGACCGTCGCCACCTTGACGCCGAGGCGCCAGGCGAGGTCCTTGGCCGTCAGGCCGGCGGCGTCGCGGGCGCGCGACAGGCGTCCGCCCATCGTGTCCAGGTCGGGCTTCTGTTCGTAAATGTTCATGGTATCGGGCTACCCCTCGTTTCCGCGTGCTGGATGGGATCGGTCGATGTCGCTTTTTCGATATCGTCCACCAATATAGCGACTGAGCGCAGAGGGCAACCTTTGCAGGGAATTTACGGCCGCGCCGCCATCGCCTCAAATCCCGGCATACCAGTCGTAGCCATTGTCCTCCCAATAACCGCCATGGCCCTGGCCGAACTGCGCCAGGCTGTCGGTCAGCTCGATCGACTGGACGTATTTCGCCATCTTGTAGCCGAGCTGTCGCTCGACGCGGCAGCGAAGCGGCGCGCCGTTGGAGACGGGCAGGGGCTTGCCGTTCAGCCCGTAGGCCATGATCGTCTGAGGATGGCGCGCGTCGATAAGGTCGATCGATTCGTAGTACTTGATACCGCCGCCCAGGCTTTCCTCGATCGTGTCGAGGCATTTGAAGACGACGTATCGCGCCTCGGGCTTCACCTTCGCCTGGTCAAGCAGGTGGGCGAGCGGCACGCCGGTCCACTCGGCGATGCAGCTCCAGCCCTCGACGCAGTCATGGCGGGTGATCTGCGTGCGGGCGGGCATGTTGCGCAGCTCGTCGAGGGAGAAGTCGACGGGCTTCTCGACCATTCCCTCGATCTTGAAGCGGTAGTCGGCGAAATTGGCGGATGCCAGCGAGCGATAGTAGGGATCGTCCGGGTCGGTGCTGCCGTTCGGCCGCTGCGGCTGGCGGATCTCGCTCTTCGAATATTCCGGCGCCAGCGCCTCGCGGCCGACGACCAGCCGCTGCGCCTTGTAGGTGAGGTCGTTCGCACCTTCGATGAAGTTGCGGACGGCGTTGTCCCGGTCGCCGAGCATGTCGAATACGTCGCAACCCGAAAGCGCCAGCCCGGAGCCGGCGATCGTCGCGGCGGTAAGGAAATTGCGGCGGGAGAGCATGAATTTCGCCATCGGACTATTCTCCAGGCTCGACGATGGGGTCGCGGGTAGGCGGATCCGTGCGGTACCAGCCGGTGACGATGGAGCGCAGTTCGTTGAGGGGTCCCGCGGCCAGCACCATCAGGATGTGGACGACGAAGAAAAGCACGATCAGCGCCATGCCGATGAAGTGGATGGTCCGCGCCGTCTGCCGGCCGCCGAAGATCTCGAGAAGGAACGGGAAGGCCGAGTCCATGCCGGGCGACATGGTCAGCCCTGTCAGGATCATCAGCGGCAGCAGGATGAACAGCACGCCGGCATAGGAGAGCTTCTGCAGGACGTTGTAGTCGCGCGTGTGGTGGAAGCGGAAACGGAGATGGTCGGCGATGTCGCGCGGCAGGCGACGCAGGTCCCGGCCGCGCGGCAGCAGGTCACGGGCGACGTGGCCGTTGGCCACGCCGGCGATCAGCCAGACGAGCCAGGTGGCGACCAGGATCCAGGCGAAGAAGAAATGGATGACGCGGCCGGTTGCGAGGTCCTGGAAGGAGGGGATCGTCGCCCAGGCCGGAAAGCCGCGTGCCGAAAGGTCGTCGCCCGAGCCGGAAAGGCCGAGAACGCCGGTGGTGTCGAACTTGTGGCCGAACAGCGTCGTATAGCCCTTCGGACCCTTGTCGGTGTTCTCGGCGCTGAAGCTCAGGATCGAATTGTCGAAGTCGAAGCCCGACTGTTGACCGATATAGAGATCGGGACGGGCGTTGAAGATCTGCAGCCCGGTCAGGAGCAGGAAGAAAAGGCTGATCGCCCACAGCCAATGGGTGAGGCGGGTCCACGCGGATTGCCGATAGACGAGGGGGCGCTCGGCAACGGCCGCAGCCGGCGTCTTCTCGATCGTTGCCGCTCCGCGCAATTCGGTTTCGTCTACCATCGAACGGTCCTCCGCGGCCAGGCCAGCGTCTGCCCCGACTGGGCGCTTCGGACACTAGTAACGGAACCGGAAGCGCCTGTTGTTTCAATCTAGCATGAAATGTTCTTGAGAGATGCGTGAGCGGAGACCATGGCGCCAGCAAAAAAGCGCACCGGTGCAACTAGGTCGTAGTGACGAACTAACGGTTGGCAGCGCCGCAGCGGAAATCCACCAGTTTTAGGAGCGAGGAGGAAGGACATGCAGCGCATATTCGACGACGAGCGACGACGAAATGGCGGATTTCAGCGCGGCCCCTTCGGGGTTGGGCCGAAATCGTCCCTGAATGTGTCGAAAATGCTCGACGGTGGTCGACACCGCCTTGCGCTTTTCTCCTGTTCAGGAACGATTTCGAGCTCCAACGCAGCCGACCGTTAATTCGTCACTACGACCTGGAGAAATGCCGCCACGATTGTTACTCACGCCAACCGGGCTCCGCGGCCGAGACTGTCGTCAGGCATCGGATCCCGCCAAGCCGCGCTGTCGATCCGACGCTCGTGAAAGAAACCGATCGAGAGGTATGAGACCATGACGACGCAAACGAGAATTGCCGGTTCCGACATGCAGACGCCTCCAGTCGTCTCTCCGCAGGAGTGGCAGGCGGCGTGGAAGCGCATGCTCGTGAAGGAAAAGGAGCACAGCCACGCACGCGACGCGCTGGCCGCGGAACGCCGGCGCATGCCGTGGATGGCGGTGACGAAGGACTACGTGTTCGATGGACCGGAAGGGAAGACCAGTCTTGCCGATCTGTTCCAGGGCCGGCGGCAACTTGTCCTTTATCGCGCTTTCTTCGAGCCCGGCGTGTTCGGCTGGCCGGACCACGCCTGCCGTGGTTGCTCCATGGTGGCCGACCAGGTTGCTCATGTCGCGCATCTCAATGCCCGCGACACGACGCTTGTCTTCGCCTCGCGTGCGCCGCAGGCCGACATCGCCCGGTTGAAGAAGCGGATGGGCTGGGACATTCCCTGGGTCACCATCACCGATGGCTTCGACGCCGATTTCGGCGTCGACGAATGGCACGGCACCAACGTTTTCTTCTGCGACGACGAGGGCCGCATCTTCCGCACCTATTTCGTCAACAATCGCGGCGACGAGCAGATGGGCGGTACGTGGAACTATCTCGACATCACGCCGCTCGGCCGCCAGGAGGTGTGGGAGGATTCGCCTGCAGGCTATCCGCAGACGCCGACCTACAAATGGTGGAACTGGCACGACAGCTATGCCGAGGGGGCGGAACCCGACAGGAAGTGGGTCGAGATCTCCGACGCAGGAGAAGCCGCCTTCCGAGAGGAGAGTGCCAGACTGAAGTCCTGACGCGCGCGTTTTGGGTGGACCGGGGCTTGACCCGGTTCGCCCGCTACGTGGCGGCGAGCTTCACCCGCCGCCGCGTAACGCCTGCCGCGCCAGCCGGTCGAGCGCTTGCAGGAACGCGGAGCGGTCGCGCGGGCCGAAGGCGGCGTTGTAGCCTTTCGATTCGCCGGTTTCGCGCAGGTGCCGGTTCAGGTCGCGCATGGCGAGCGCCGTGCCGATACTTTCGCGGGTGAAGATCCTGCCTGTCGGGCCGAGCGCCAGCGCTTCATTTTCCAGTGCGCGCGCGGCAAGCGGGATGTCGGCGGTGACGACGATGTCGTTCACTTGTGCGTTCTCCGCGATCCAGTCGTCGGCGGCGTCGAAGCCTGCGGACACGATGACATTGCGGATCATCGGGTCCCGCGAAGGCCTGAGCCCGGAATTGGCGACGAAGGTCACGGCGAGACCATGCCGTTCGGCCACCGTAAGGATCTCGTCCTTCACTGGGCAGGCGTCGGCGTCGACGAGGATTTGCGGCATCTTCAATTTCCAAGCGATACGGCGACATTTACGGCGGCGGCCACGATCACCGTGTTGAAGAAGAAGGAGACGACGCCGTGCAGCAGCACGGCCTTGCGCATCGCGGGCGAGGTGATGCCGGTGTCCGCCGTCTGCGCCGTCATGCCGATGACCGTGGAAAAGTAGAGGAAGTCCCAGCCGGCGGGTGCGGCTTCGCCGGGAAAGTCGAGTCCGCCATGCGGGCCCTTCTTGCCGCCCTTTCCTCCCTCTGCGTCCCCCGGCAGCCAATAGAGATGGGCGTAGTGCAGCGCCGTCATCAGATGGATGGTGAACCAGCCGAGCGGGATCGCCGCGAGCGAGAAGGCGAGGCGCAGGGGCTTCGGGTCCGGACTGCCGTTGACCACCTCGAAGAGGCCGAAGACCGCGACGCAGATCACCGCCAGGGTGACGACGAAGATCAGTTGCACCGGCAGGTCGGTCCTGCGGGCGTTCTTCCTCAGATAGTCGCTGGTCAGGAGGTGCATGTCGCGAAGCACCAGTACGATGTAGGCGGCAAAGAAGACCGTGGCCCCGGCGGTGGAGGCGATGGTCGCCGAAACGACGAGCGATACGCAGAATGCCGCGATGCCCAGCGCCGCCGCGATATAGAACGGCATGTGGCGACCCAGCGGTCTGTTCAGCATCGTCTAGGCCCCGGACGAGTTGGTCTGCTCCATATCTATCGCGCCGCCGGACAGTCGCCGCAATCCTCCGTCGCCCGGTAGGGGCTGTTGCACACCGGGCTTTCGTCGTTCTGTGGATTGAGCCTGGAACATTAAGCCCATAAAACGGGCCGTTGCCTGGAGGAAGCCTTTCCCGATGTTCAAGAAGATTCTGATCGCCAATCGCGGCGAGATCGCCTGCCGCGTCATCAGGACGGCCCGGCAGATGGGCATTGCCACGGTCGCCGTCTATTCCGACGCCGACCGCACGGCGCTCCATGTCGAGATGGCCGACGAGGCCATCCATATCGGTCCGGCCGCGGCCGCCGAGAGCTACCTCGTCGCCGACAGGATCATCGAGGCCTGCAAGGCGACCGGGGCCGAGGCCGTTCATCCCGGCTACGGCTTCCTTTCGGAGCGGGCTTCCTTCTGCGAGGCGCTGGAGAAGCAGGGCATCGTCTTTATCGGCCCGAAGCCCAAGGCGATCGAAGCCATGGGCGACAAGATCGAATCCAAGAAATTCGCCAACGCCGCCAGGGTCAGCACCGTTCCCGGCTATCTCGGCGTAATCGAGGATGCCGACCATGCCGAGAAGATCGCCGACGAGATCGGCTATCCGGTGATGATCAAGGCGTCGGCCGGCGGCGGCGGCAAGGGCATGCGCATCGCCTGGACGAAGGGGGAGGTGCGCGAGGGTTTCGAGCGGGCGAAATCGGAGGCGAAGAGTTCCTTCGGCGACGACCGCGTCTTCATCGAGAAATTCGTGGTCGAGCCGCGCCATATCGAGATACAGGTGCTGGCCGATGCGCACGGCAACGCGCTTTATCTCGGCGAACGCGAATGTTCCATCCAGCGCCGTAACCAGAAGGTGGCCGAAGAGGCGCCGTCGCCCTTCCTCGACGAGAAGACGCGCAAGGCCATGGGCGAACAGGCCGTGGCGCTGGCCAGGGCGGTCGACTACCAGAGCGCCGGCACGGTCGAGTTCATCGTCGACAAGGACCGCAATTTCTATTTCCTCGAGATGAACACCCGCCTCCAGGTGGAGCATCCGGTCACCGAACTCGTCACCGGCATCGATCTCGTCGAGCAGATGATCCGCGTTGCCGCCGGAGAGAAGCTGAAGCTCAGTCAGTCCGATATCAGGCTGAACGGTTGGGCAGGGGAGAGCCGGCTCTACGCCGAGGACCCCTATCGCGGCTTCCTGCCGTCGATCGGCCGCCTGACGCACTATCGCCCGCCTTCCGAGGGGCGGGTAGGGGACCGGATCGTGCGCAACGACACCGGCGTCACCGAAGGGTCGGAGATATCGATGTTCTACGACCCGATGATCGCCAAGCTCTGCACCTGGGCGCCGACCAGGCTGGAGGCGATCGACGCCATGTCCGATGCGCTCGATGCTTTCGTCGTCGACGGTATCGAGCACAACATTCCCTTTCTGTCGGCTCTCATGCAGCACCCGCGCTGGCGCGAGGGGCGTCTCTCGACCGGCTTCATCGCGGAGGAATATCCCGACGGGTTCCACGCGCGTGAACCGAATGAGGACGAAAAAGGCATAATCGCCGCCATAGCCGTGACGGTCGAACTCATCCGCCGCGACCGGCTCGATCGTTTGCCGGGGCGGCTGGCGCCGCATTCCGGCAGGATGAAGAGCGATTGGTCGGTGAGGATCGGGGAGGAATATTTGCCGGTCAGGCTCGTTTCCGGCGCAATATCGGCGCCGCTCGAGGTGAAACTCGCCATAGGCGACGGGAAGCCCGTCGCCGTTTATTCCGAATGGCGCCCTGGCGAAATCGTCTGGCATGGCTCGGTCGCCGGCCGCGCCGTCACGGCCCAGATCCATACGATCCTCAACGGCATTCGCGTCGCGTGGCGCGGCCTGGCGGTCACGGCGCGCGCCATGCTGCCGAGAACCGCCGAACTCGACCGGTTGATGCCGGCCAAGCTGCCGCCGGACACCTCGAAGCTGCTGCTATGCCCGATGCCAGGCCTCGTCGTGTCCGTAGCGGTCGGCGAGGGCCAGGAGATCAAGGCCGGCGAAACGCTGGCCATCGTCGAAGCGATGAAGATGGAGAACGTGCTCAGGGCCGAACGCGACCTCACCGTGAGCAAGATCAACGTCAAGAAGGGCGACAGCCTCGCCGTCGACGCCGTGATCATGGAGTTCGCCTGATGGCGGCCGGGACGCCCGGGGCGATCCTGTTCGATCTAGACGGCACGCTGACCGACCCGTTCGAGGGCATCACGCTTTCCATCCGCCATGCGATGGAAAGGCTCGGGCGCGCGGCGCCGGCGGCGGAGGATCTGCGCTGGTGCATCGGCCCGCCGCTCGTGCATGCGTTCAAGGTGTTGCTGGAAACGCAGGACGAAACGTTGGCTGGGCGGGGC
>JBQCFA010000357.1:0-2820 GCA_051959695.1 Rhizobiaceae bacterium | reverse complement strand
GAGGACGATTTCGCCGATGGCGACGTGATGACGCTCGCCCGCGAGACGCAACGCGTCGTGCCGGCGGAAAGCCGCGATCCGGATAATCCCGCTACCTGGGGCAAGGTCGGCCGCAACGAGGCCTGCCCATGCGGTTCGGGCAAGAAATACAAGCACTGCCACGGCGCGTTCGCGTGAGGGACGGCCGGAAATAGGGCCGGCTTGAGGAAAATAGCGCCCCGCCCCCGGCCTTTCGGCCGGACCCTCCCCTTGAAGGGAGGGAAAGCGCCGGCCTCGCCGCTTTCCTCCCCCACCGGGGGAAGGTGGTCCGAAGGACCGGAGGGGGCAAACCCGGCTCCGTGAACGTCGATCCCACCTTCATTCAAATCGCCTTGAAATCGCTGGCCTGACCGGCCGAGGCACCCTATCTGCGTAACAGGAAGGGCGCTGGAGCAGGACCCATGTCGCACATCGTATTTGCCAGATTGAACCTCACCGCCGCGCTGGCCGCTCTAGCCCTCGCGGGCGCCGTCCAGCCCGGCCTCGCCGACCAGAAGCGGGTGATCGTGGTGACGCCGCCGGTCCAGCTGCAGATCGAGCGCGACCGGGCCGAGGCACGGCAATACCAGCTGCGCCAGCAGTTGAACCGCGAACAGGACCGGCGCATGAACTCGGCCTCGCAACCGAACACCAACGTGCCGGTCATGCGGCCGACCTGCACGCCGACCAACGGGGCAAGCTGCAACTGAGGCTCAGGCGGCTTTGCGCGCCGCGAACCGGCCGTCCGGCAGCGTCGTCACCCGGCCATAGCGCGCAAGGTTGGTCAGCGCCTGCGCCACGCGCGGCTCGATGCGTTTGCCACCGCCCTTGAAGGCGCGGGCGAGCGCCGCAGCATCCAGAGGCGCGGCGCTTGCCGCCAGCACCGCCTCCACCGCCAGCGGCTGCTCGTAGCGGTCCTTTGGCCAGGCCGGCTTGCCCTTGTCGATGGCCACCACGCTCTCGCCGAGGTCGAGTTCGCCGGTTTTCGCCGCCGCGCCCTTGGCGAAGCGTGGTATCTGGTAGTCGGGCCGCAGCCAGCGCACATGGCCGGCCGCTTCCTCCTTCGCCCGCTCGGCGTTGAGCGCCACCAGCCTTTCCAGGATCTGCTCGTCTGAAAGGTCCGCCGGCCAGCCATAGGCTTCCGCCGTCAGCCGGTCGATCGTCTCGTGCAGTTCCTTGAGAATCAGCACCAGTCCGCGATCCTTGACGTCCTCGTCCTTCTCCGTCAGAGCCTCGCCGGCCTTCAGCTTTTCGAGCACGTTGTAGAGCCCGGTCAGCGTCAGGTCAGGATGATCGGCCAGCACCCGCTTGCGCGTGCCGTCGAGTTCCTCCCCGGCGGCGCGGAGTTTTTCGCGGAGATCGTCGGCAGGATCGGGGAAGGGGAACGGGTCGAAGCAGCGGGATTTGGAATAGCGGGGATCGTTGCCATAACCAAGCCAGCCGCCCAGAACGGGCGCCCAACTCGTATGAATGCGGCTCGAAAGAATCGAAATGAAATAAGCGTCGCTCAATCCGAAATTGACGAGCATATTGTCGGCCCTAATACTTGAATCAAGAAAAGAAAAAATTCGGTGTTTTGAGGTTTCAGGCGTTGTGATGAATCGTTCTATTCCGAGAGTAAAGCTCCTGTACATCTCATGGGTCGCACCAAACCACCACCAATGGACTCGACGAAACTCCATGTTGTTTCGATCTCGTTCCGGCTTAACGCGTTCGAGAAGGTGCTGATATACTTGGGGGAACCGACGCCTCACATCCTCGACTTGCAGCGGGTATAAATCGATGACCATGACATTGCGCGCGCTGAGCAATATCGCGCCCGTGTCTGTACGGTTTTATATAGTTGTCTAGCCCCTCCTTGACCCCCAAACCTAGAGCTTCTGCCTCTTTTTGGGTCACTATAAAGCCTGCCCCGTGAAGCTTTACTCCAGGTGAGCAAATTCCCTTGTTGGAAAGCAGGGCGCCAACTCTCGTAACATCGACTCCAATGGTCAAATCCGAATTGATCGATCCTCCTCGCTTGGCAAACTCGACCCTCGGCTCGTCGCTGTCCAGCGCCTCCTCGCTGACTGTCTCCCACAATTCGCCATCCCGCTTACCCGCTTCCCCCACCGTCATCGCGATGCGCACCGCCGCGCTGTCCTTCGTCGCCTTGGTCCACGGGTGATCGGGAATGGCGAAGATCAGGCTGATCGGGTTCTTGGCGGCGAGGTGCTTTTCCATCACCCGGCGCTGGAAAACCTGGCTGATCGAGTTGGTCGTCACCAGCCCGAAGCGCCGAAGCGGCGTCTTCTTGCGCGTCAAGAGTTCGGCGGCGCGGTCCCACCAGTACATGACGAAATCCGCGCTCTCGTTCATGTGGTTGTGGACGGCCCAAAGAAGCTCCGCATCGTCTGAGCCAAGTCGCGAGCGGATATCCTTGCCGCCGATAAACGGCGGGTTTCCCACGATGAACTCCGCTTCCGGCCAGTCCGGCCGCCGCGCATTGGGAAAGGTCTCGACGCGCTTGCCGTCCTCCTCCACCACCGTCGGCACGGGATAGCCGTCCCAGGTCAGCACCGCGTTGTAGCCTTCGTGGCGGCCGAAATTGATGTTCTTGAACGCCCGCAGGATCGGCTCCGACGGGTGGCCGTCGCGGTTGCGGTAGTGCTGTTGCAGATAGCCGATCCACACCACCAGTTCGGCGATCGCCGCCGCGCGCGGGTTGAGCTCCAGCCCCAGGAAGTTGCGCGGATGCACCGTCGACGTCTCCAGCGCCAGCGCCTCCTGCCCGCCGAGATCGGCGAGCACTTCGAGCACGTC
>JBQCFA010000356.1:0-6842 GCA_051959695.1 Rhizobiaceae bacterium | reverse complement strand
TTAAAGTGATCGTTCAGCCGACTGTGGTCCGGATTCCGACAAAGCCGGCATTCCATTGATCTGGTTTGGCATTTCCGGATCCTCCGGGCCGGGTGCGCGGGGCGACCCCGCCCGAGCGACAGTCACTGGCTTGTCTTCAATCCTTCACTCTGGTGTCACGCGAATCTGGTGGAAACCCCGCCATGAAGAATGGCGCCGCCAGATACGGTTTCGACGACACGCAGCGATATCGCGCTCTCTTCCTTTCCGACTTTCATCTAGGCTCGAAAGGCTGCCAGGCCGAGGCTCTGCTGGACTTTCTCCGGCACAACGACGCGGACACGATCTATCTAATCGGCGACATCGTCGACGGGTGGCGGCTGAAGTCAGGATGGTACTGGCCGCAGACGCACAATGACGTGGTGCAGAAGCTGCTCCGCAAGGCGCGCAAGGGCACCCGCATCATCTACCTTCCGGGCAATCACGACGAGTTCCTACGCGATTTCTACGGCACGCATTTCGGTGGCATAGAGGTCTGCGAGACGGCGACGCACGAGGCGGCCGACGGCAAGCGCTATCTCGTCCTGCATGGCGATGCCTTCGACATCGTCATCGCCAATGCGCGCTGGCTGGCCTATCTGGGCGACTGGGCCTACGACGCGGCGCTGTGGCTCAACACCCGCGTCAGCTTCGTGCGGCGCAAGCTCGGTTTCACCTACTGGTCGCTCTCGGCCTGGGCAAAGCTCAAAGTCAAGAACGCGGTGAATTTCATCAGCCGCTTCGAAGAGACCCTCGCCGGCGAAGTCAGAAGGCATGGGGTCGACGGCGTCATCTGCGGCCATATCCATAGCGCGGCGCTGCGCGACATCGACGGCTTCACCTATGTCAATACCGGCGACTGGGTGGAAAGCTGCACGGCGGCGGTCGAGCATGGGGACGGTCGCATGGAAATCATCCGCTGGGCCGAGCATCCCGCCTCCATTCTGAGCGCACCACGTCCTCCCCTCGTCAACGGGCAAAGGAAAGCCGCATGACGCATCCAGCTGGCGTGTCCGCACCCGTACATCTCCGCGCCATACGCAAGGAGGCAAGGCGCCGCCTGCGCGGCGCGGTGGCGCAGAATTCCGCGCTGTCCCTGAAGGGGCTATCGGAACGGCTGTTCGCCCACGCTTTCAAGGGCCTGGTCTATCCGCAGATCTGGGAGGACCCGGAAATCGACATGGAGGCGCTCGATATCCGGCCCGGCGAGCGAATGGTGGCCATCGCGTCGGGCGGTTGCAACGCGCTGTCCTATCTCACACGCGACCCGGCCCGCGTCGAGACGGTCGACCTCAACGCCGCTCATGTCGCCTTCAACCGTCTCAAGATCGCGGCGCTGAAATGGCTTCCGGACTACGAGACGTTCCGCCTCTTCTATGCCGGTGGGGGCGCGAGCGCCAACCTGGCGGCCTATCGTGACCATATCCGGCCGCGTCTCGATGCGGAGAGCCGCGCCTATTGGGACGGCCGCACGATCTCCGGACGCCGTCGCATATCAATGTTCGAGCGCAATCCCTACAGCCACGGCGTGCTCGGCCTGTTCATCGGCGCGGCGCATCGCGTGGCGAAAATCTACGGCGTCGATCCGGCCGGCCTGCTCCAGGCCCACACCCTCGACGAGCAGCGCGCCTTCTTCGAAAAGGAACTGGCCCCGCTTTTCGACCGTCCGCTCATCCGCTGGGCCACCTCCTACAGGTCGTCGCTCTTCGGACTCGGCATCCCGCCTCAGCAGTACGATGTGCTTGCCGGCGAAAGCGATATGGCCACCGTCCTGCGGCAGCGCCTCGAAAAGCTGGCCTGCGGCTTTCCCCTGCGCGACAATTATTTCGCCTGGCAGGCTTTCGGTCTGGGCTATGCCGCCGGCCCCGACGGGCCGCTGCCGCCCTATCTGCAACGCGACAACTATAACACCGTACGCGAGCGCGCCGAACGCGTCTCCATCGTCAACGCCTCCTACACCGAGCTCCTCAAGTCAAAGCCGAGCGTATCCGTCGACTGTTTCGTCCTGCTCGACGCACAGGACTGGATGAGCGACAGACAGCTGGACGAATTGTGGCGGGCCATCATGCGCACCGCCGCCCCCGGCGCGCGCGTCATCTTCCGCACGGCCGGCGAGGAAAGCGTGATCGCCCGGCGCCTCGATCGGCGTCTGCTGGCGAACTGGGACTATCGTTTCGAGGAATCCATGGCGCTGCACGCGCGCGACCGCTCCTCCATCTATGGCGGCTTCCACCTCTATGTGCTGAAGGATATCTGATGTCGGCGCTCGACCATGCCGGCCTGATGGACCAGGTCTATCGCCGCCAGCGGCATTTCTACGACATTACCCGCAAGTTCTACCTCCTCGGACGCGATCCGATGCTCGCCGGTCTCGACGTTCCCGCCGGCGGCTCCGTGCTCGAAATCGGCTGCGGCACCGGGCGGAACCTGGTCAGGGCGGCGCGGCTCTATCCGGACTCCCGGCTCTTCGGCATCGATATCTCGGGCGAGATGCTGCGATCGGCCGGGCAATCAATCGCGAATGAAGGCCTGCACGGCCGTGTGCGGCTCGCGCTTGCCGATGCCGCGACATTCGATGCGGAGAAATGCTTCGGCCAACCCGCCTTCGACCGCATTTTCATCTCGTACTCGCTGTCGATGATCCCGGAGTGGCGCGAAGTCATGCGCGCCGCCGTCCGCCGGCTGGCGCCCGGAGGCGAGCTTCATGTCGTCGATTTCGGCGACCAGAACGGACTGCCGGCATGGTTTCGCGCCGCACTTTTCCGCTGGCTGGACGCGTTCCATGTCACGCCGCGCCGCAGCCTCTTCCAGATGAGTTCGGTGATCGCCGCCGAAACCGGACGGCGGGCCGATTGCCGGCCGATCTATCGTGGCTATGCCTGGATCGCGACCATCCGCGGCCTCCCGCGTGGAATAGCCGATCCTTCTTGAAACAACTGCCGTCAACGCCAATTTCGCAGTGCACCAGAGAATGGAATTCTCATCTGGACGCCCGCGCGACCTGTCCATATGGTGCCGCCGGAATTGAACGAGGCAGGCATGAGCACGACACGCACCGAGAGCGATACATTCGGCCCCATAGAGGTCCCGGGCGACCGGTATTGGGGGGCGCAGACCGAACGCAGCCGGCAGAACTTCAGGATCGGCGGCGAACGCATGCCGCTGGCGCTCATCCATGCGCTCGGTCTGGTGAAGCGGGCCGCCGCCGAGACGAACATGCAGCTCGGCCTGCTCGACCCGGCGCTCGGCAAGGCGATCGCCGCGGCGGCCGACGAGGTGGCCGACGGCAAGCTCGACGATCATTTCCCGCTGGTCGTGTGGCAGACGGGCTCGGGCACGCAGACCAACATGAACGCCAACGAGGTCATCTCCAACCGGGCGATCGAGACGCTTGGCGGCCAGCTCGGCTCCAAGAAGCCGGTGCATCCGAACGACCATGTCAATATGAGCCAGTCCTCCAACGACACCTTCCCGACGGCGATGCATGTGGCGGCGGCGCGCGAGGCCGCGACGCTGCTGATGCCAGCGCTGAAGGAACTCACTTCCGAGCTTTCCGAAAAAGCCGAAGCCTTCACGGGCATCGTCAAGATCGGCCGCACACACACGCAGGACGCTACGCCGCTGACGCTCGGCCAGGAATTCTCCGGTTATGTCGCGGCGCTCGAGCTCGGCAGGAAGCGCATCGAGCAGGCCCTGGAAGACGTCTATGCTCTGGCGCAGGGCGGCACGGCCGTGGGCACCGGGCTCAACGCGCCCGTCGGCTTTGACACGAAGATCGCCGAGCGGCTGGCCACGATTACCGACCTGCCCTTCCGTACCGCCGAAAACAAGTTCGAGGCCCTTGCCTCGCATGGCGCATTGGCCAACTTCCATGGGGCGCTTTCGGCGCTTGCGACAGATCTTTTCAAGATCGCCAACGACATCCGCTTCCTCGGGTCCGGCCCGCGCTCGGGCCTCGGCGAACTAAAGCTGCCGGAGAACGAGCCGGGCTCTTCCATCATGCCGGGCAAGGTCAACCCGACCCAGGCCGAGGCGCTGACCATGGTTGCGACGCAGGTGATCGGCAACAACGCCGCCGTGCTGATGGCGGCCAGCCAGGGCCATTTCGAGCTCAACGTTTTCAAGCCGGTTATCGCGCTCAATGTGCTGCAGTCGATCCGGCTTTTAGCCGATGCGATGCGCTCCTTCGCCGACAATTGCGTCGCCGGCATAGAGGCCGACGAGACGCGCATCGCCGATCTGATGGGCCGGTCCCTGATGCTGGTGACGGCGCTGGCGCCGACCATCGGCTACGACAACGCCGCGAAGATCGCCAAGACCGCGCACAAGAACGGCACCACCCTGCGCGAGGAAGCACTGAAGAGCGGGCTTGTCTCGGAGAAGGACTACGATCGCATCGTCAAGCCGGCGGACATGACGCATCCGGGGTAAGGACGGCGATAGTTGTGAACGTCTCTGTCATCACCGTTCATAATTCCTGACCGCAGCGTACATCGCCAGGCGGTCGCGCGGGGCGGATCATTGCGATAGACGGACGGCATTCAGCGGCATTCAAAGGAGATTTCCCATGCCCGCCAATCTCGTCCTGTTGGTCGCACGCGTCCTGCTGTCGATAATCTTCCTCATGTCCGGCTTCGGCAAGCTGACCGATATCGCCGGCACCGCATCCTACTTTGCCAATTACGGCCTGCCGGCGCCATCCGCGACAGCCGTGATCGTAGGTCTCGTCGAGCTTCTCGGCGGGCTCGCGATCCTCGTCGGCTTCAAGACGCCCGTCGCCGCGTGGTTGCTCGCCATCTTCTCGGTAGCGTCGGCGCTGGTGGCGCACACGGATTTCGGCGATCAGATGCAGATGATCAACTTCCTGAAGAACCTGGCCATGGCCGGCGGCTTCCTGGCCTTGGCGGTCTCGGGCGCGGGCGCGTACTCGATCGATGGGCGGCGCCGCGCCTGATCGTTCAGCGAGCGCCTGAACCGGCCGCGAGCCTGGCGGCGATATCGGCTGCCACCGCCGCGTCGCCGACCCGCGCTTTCGAGCGCACGAGGCAGGCTTCCGACTTCAGGATGATCCCGTCGTCCAGCACCTTCAGCCGGTTCGCCCGCAAGGTCGAACCGGTCGAAGTGATGTCGACGATGACGTCGGCCAGCCCTGCCGCCGGCGCACCCTCGGTGGCGCCGAGGCTTTCGACGATGCGGTAGACCTGGATACCGTGCTTGCCCGAAAAGAACTGCTGGGTCAGGCGCCAGTATTTGGTGGCGATGGTCAGGCGCCTTCCGTGGCGCTGGCGGAAATCGGCGGCCACGTCATCGAGATCGGCCATTGTGGCGACGTCCAGCCATACCTCCGGCACCGCAACCACCACATTGGCGCGGCCGAAGCCAAGGCGCGCGGTGATATCCGCTCGCTCCGACCAGTCGGCAAAGGTCTCGCGCAGAAGATCCTCGCCAGTGACGCCCATGTCGACGCGCCCTTCGCCGACCTCGCGCGCGATCTCGGAAGCGGAGAGATAGGCGATCTCGACGTCGAGCCCGGCGATGCGGGCGCTATACTGGCGCACGTCCGCCGGCGCCTCGATCACGAGGCCGGCGCGCGCCAGCGCTTCCGTGACCTGCTCCTTCAGCCGACCCTTGGAGGGAAGTGCCAGCGTGACGGTCATCAGCGCCCTCCCCGCAAATCCTCGACGCGGTCGAGCCAGGCGGAAAAGCCGACGGCGGGGATGGGCTTCGGCGCGCCGAGAAGCGTGAGCAGCCGGTCATAGCGGCCGCCGCCGGCAAGCGGCCGTTCGCCGTCTACCGCCGCGATCTCGAAGACGAGGCCGGTATAATAGTCGAGCGGGCGGCCGAAGGCGGCGTCGTAGCGGATTTCAGCCGAGCGCAGCCCGTGCGTGGCGAGAGCCTCGGCGCGTTCGGCAAAGCGGGCCAGCGCCGGCCCCATGGAAAGTTTGGCCGTGCGGGCGAATTCGGCCAGCGTCTCGGCGGCGCGCTCGAACGGCACGTCGATGGCGAGGAATGTCTTCAGCGCGGCAAGCGCGGTTTCGGAAAGCCGCACGCTGGCGAGTTCGGACTTCTCCAGAAGCCGGCGGGCGATATCGTCGGGCACGCGCCCGGCTGACGGCGACAGGCCGGCCCCGCGCATCTCGTCCTCGACGTATAGCGAAAGGCCCGGCAGATCGGCGGCGGCGACCAGCGAAGCCACCGGCTCCTCCAGCATCCCGTTGCCCTTCGGCGCGGCGAGCTGGTCGAGGGCCGCGGCCAGGATATCCGGCGCGCCGAATGAGCGGGCAAGGCGCATGCGCCAGCCGCGCGGCAGGCCGAGCGCGGCCAGCACCGCCTCGAACACGCCCTGGTCGCCAAGCGTGACGGCAAGGCGCCGGCCCGGCAGCAGCCTTTCCAGGAGCGCATGGGCATCGGCCACCGAGCGTGCGTCGGCTGCGGCCACGTCGCGCTCGCCGAGGTCCTCGATGCCGGTCTGGAAGAATTCCGACGGGCCGTCGCGGCGCTGGCGGAAGACCTCGCCGAGATAGGCGTAGCGGCGCGGCGTCCCGGCATGCGAGGCGATGTGGTCGAGGCAGACGGGAATGGTGAATTCCGGCCTCAGGCATAGGCTTTTGCCGGTCTCGCTCTCGGTCAGGAAGATGCGGCGGCGCAGATCCTCGCCGGCCATGTCGAGAAACGGATCGGCCGGCTGCAGGATCGCCACGTCGACCGGTTCCGCCCCGCGCTCGGCGAAGAGCGCGAGGATGTATGCGGCGGCGGCGGGGGGACGGAGGGTCATGCGGGATTTCCCTCCCCTTTGAGGGGAGGGTCGATCCGCGCAGCGGATC
>JBQCFA010000355.1:0-7376 GCA_051959695.1 Rhizobiaceae bacterium | reverse complement strand
CCAGGGAGCCGAGCGTCTTGAACGGTTCCGGGATCGGCGCCCAAGCGAACATGGTCGCGGCCGGCGCCGGGATCGCCCAGCCGGCGCGACCGAACGCCTCCACCATCACCTCGCGGCGACGGCGATAGACATCGCGAACCTCCGCGATTTCGGCACCATCGCTGTTGAGCGCCGCCGTGGCCGCCACCTGGATCGGCGTGAAGGCGCCGTAATCGAGATAGGACTTCACGCGGGTAAGCGCTGCGATGAGGCGCTCGTTGCCGACGGCGAAGCCCATGCGCCAGCCGGGCATGGAGAAGGTCTTCGACATCGACGTGAACTCCACGGCCACGTCGATCGCCCCGGGCACCTGCAGGATCGAGGGCGGCGGCGGCCCGTCGAAATAGATTTCGGCGTAGGCTAGGTCCGACAACAGGATGATGTCGTTCTTCTTCGCGTAGGCGACGATGTCCTTGTAGAAGTCGAGCGTGGCCACATGCGCCGTCGGGTTCGACGGATAGTTCAGGATCAACGCGAGCGGTTTCGGGATCGAGTGCCGCACGGCGCGCTCCAGAGCCCGGACGAAGCCCTCGTCGGGCTCGGCCTGGATGGAACGGATAACGCCACCCGACATGATGAAGCCGAAGGCGTGGATGGGATAGGTCGGGTTGGGACAGATCACCACGTCGCCCGGCGCGGTGATCGCCTGCGCCATGTTGGCGAAGCCTTCCTTCGAGCCGAGCGTAGCCACCACCTGCCGCTCGGGGTCGAGCTTCACGCCGAAGCGCCTGGCGTAGTAGTTGGCCTGGGCACGGCGCAGGCCCGGAATGCCGCGCGAGGAGGAATAGCGATGCGTCCGGGGATCGCGCACCACCTCGCATAGCTTGTCGACGATCGCCTTCGGCGTCGGCAGGTCCGGATTGCCCATGCCGAGGTCGATGATGTCGGCGCCTTGCGAGCGGGCGCTGGCCTTCAGCCGGTTAACCTGCTCGAAGACGTAGGGCGGAAGCCTGCGGACCTTGTGAAACTCTTCCATGGATCGTCCCGGTGCTGTTTGGGGAGCCAGCTGCGCCGGCGATATACACCGGAACCGCGCGGCCGTCACTGTCCCTCGATGTCTTTAAGGTCGTCGCTTTGCGTCTTGCCGGCCTGCCGCATCCTGGCGGCGTCGGCGCCCATGCCGGAGGTGTCGGCGGGACGCGCTTCGAGCCTGGCCTTGGCGGTATCGAGTTCCCTGGTCTTCGTCGCGACTTCCGTGTCGGTCAACTGGCTCGTGGCCGCCTCCGGCTTCACGTTGAGGTTGGGATATTGTCCGCTGTCGCGCGCGCGGCCATAGGTCCCGTCCGCCTTCTGATGCGGCACCGCGTCCTCGATGGCGAAATCCGAGGCGCAGCCGCCAAGCAGCAACAGGAACGTCGAAAGGACCACGGCCGCCATGGGCCGGACGCGGCGATCGGCCTCGCTACCCGCACCGGATTTCATCATATATTCATAACCCTCGTGCGGCAGTCCCGGTTGGACCCGAAGCGAATTCACATGATATTATGACATTAAGACGCCGAGCGGACGTTCAGGCGCGGAGGAGCGGCAAGGCAATGACGGAGAAGAAGAAGGCGGCGGAACATAAGGAAAGTCCGCTTCCTTCCGTCGAGCAGTATCTTATCCAGGATCCCGACCGCTTTGCGCTCAATCTGGCGCGGATGATCGAGGAGGCGGGCAAGGCCGCGTCCGCCTGGGCCAAACCGCGCGAGGAAGGCGTCCGCCACGACGTGGTCGCCGAACCGGTCGCCGACATGGTCAAGACCTTCTCGAAGCTGACCGAATACTGGCTGTCCGATCCCGGCCGCGCGATCGAGGCGCAAACGCGCCTCTTCTCTGGCTACATGGCCGTCTGGACGAATTCGCTGCGCCGCTTCGGCGAGGGCGACGCCATGGCGGCGCAAGAGGTGAAGCCGGAAAAGGGCGATAAGCGCTTCCAGGACCCGGAGTGGGGCAGGAACGCCTTTTTTGATTTCCTCAAGCAGACCTATCTTGTCACGGCGAAATGGGCGGCCGACCTCGTCGAGCACGCCGAGGGCCTCGACGAGCATACGAAGCACAAGGCGGGCTTCTATGTGAAGCAGGTCGCAAATGCGGTCTCTCCGTCGAATTTCGTCCTGACCAATCCCGAACTCTTTCGCGAAACGGTCGCCAGCAACGGCGAGAATCTCGTCCGCGGCATGAAGATGCTGGCGGAGGATATCGCCGCCGGAGAGGGCGAATTGCGGCTGCGCCAGTCGGATCGTTCCGGGTTCGAGCTCGGGAAGAACCTGGCGCTGACGCCGGGCAAGGTGATCGCGCGCAACGAACTGGCTGAGATCATCCAGTACCGGCCGACCACGGAAAAGGTGCTCAGGCGACCGCTGGTCATCTGTCCGCCATGGATCAACAAATTCTACATCCTCGACCTCAATCCGCAGAAATCCTTCATCCGCTGGGCCGTGGAGCAAGGCCACACGGTGTTTGTCATCTCGTGGGTCAATCCCGACGAGCGTCACGGCCGCAAGGATTGGGACGCCTATATCGAGGAAGGATTGCGGTTCGCGCTCGACACGGTCGAGGCCGAAACTGGTGAAAGGGAGGTCAACGCGGTTGGCTACTGCGTCGGCGGGACATTGCTCGCGGCCGCGCTGGCGCTTTTCGCCCAGGAAGGCGACGACCGCATCAAGACCGTGACCTTCCTTACGACGCAGGTCGATTTCACCTATGCCGGCGATCTCAAGGTGTTCGTCGACGAGGAACAGATTTCCGCGCTCGAGCGATCCATGAACGAGAAGGGCTTTCTCGAAGGCAACAAGATGGCGACGGCCTTCAACATGCTGCGCTCCGGCGACCTGATCTGGCCCTATGTCGTCAACAACTACCTGCGCGGCAAGGAGCCCCTGCCCTTCGACCTGCTCTACTGGAATTCCGATTCGACGCGAATGGCGGCGGCGAACCATTCCTACTATCTGCGCAATTGCTACCTGGAGAACAATCTGAGCGGCGGAAACATGGAACTGGGCGGCCGGACCTTGTCGCTGTCGGATATCAAGATCCCTGTCTTCAACCAGGCATCGCGGGAGGATCATATCGCACCGCTGCGCTCGGTTTTCTTCGGCAGCCGCTATTTCGGCGGCGACGTCGAATTCCTGCTTGCCGGGTCGGGGCACATCGCCGGGGTCGTCAATCCGCCCGCCGCCAACAAGTACCAGTACTGGACCGGCGCCAAGCCTTCGGGCGCGCTGGAGGACTGGCTGGCCAGCGCGCACGAGCATCCCGGATCCTGGTGGCCCTACTGGCAGTCCTGGATCGAACGGCACGACGACCGGCGCGTTCCGGCGCGCAAGCCCGGCCGCAAGCTGAAGCCGCTCGCCGACGCCCCCGGGGCATACGTAACAGTGCGTGTCTGACGATCACAATCAGTGATCGGATTTCGTTGCATTTAGGCAACTGTAGAAGTCAAATCCGCTTGACCCTCAATGACTTGCAACGCATGTTGCGCGTCGGCAACGCTCTTGGTCTGAGCGTGGCCCGTATGTGAGCACCGCAGGGCCCGCACGTGCCGGAAACCGCGCTACGTCGCGCCCCGCACCGACCTGCGAACAGCGTTTGTGCCGGCCGAGCCGGATTTGCGTAACAAGCATGCGCCGCCTGCACCAGGAGGCGCCGAATGGGGAACGACCAGCGCGAGGGATGCAAGCGCTGATATGGGGGGTAGCGCTTTGAGGTCAGCCGGACCGCGTTCCGCGCAATCGTTGCGATCGGTTTTGCTCGCCGGTGCTCTGGCGTTGGCCGTTTCCTCCTGCACCACGAACGATCCCAACCTACAACTCGCGATGCCCGGTACCAGCACACCCGCCGCGCCCACCATACCGGGCATGATGGCCGATGTCGCCGCCGACCATGCCGCCGCCGCTCCTGTTTTGCCCGGGGCGACGCCGGCCGGGCCTGCTCTCCCGGTGATGGCAGGTGTCGCGGGTCCGGACGATCCATTGCTGCCGGACGTGGTCGCCTACGTACCCACACCCAATCCGGAGAACCCGTTCGCGGCCGCGATGCCGGCGCTCGCTGCTGACGCGGCCACCACGGACGGCGTCGCACCGGACCAGCTTGCGAATCTCGGATTGCCCGAAACGGCGATGGTCCCCGCGGCAAATCCGCAAGCACCTGCCCCGTCGCCTGCGCCGAATGAAGCCTCAGCCTCAGCCACGGGCATCCCCTCGCAGGCGGCGGCCTATGCCGACCCCGCGCCCGCCGTCGCGGCTCCGAAGCGCCGGGGCTTCTTCGCCTCCCTTTTCTCGCCCGCTCCCGCCAGGACCGCCGACAATCCGGCTGCGTCCGGTGAGCAGCCTATGGTCGTCGCCTCGCTCGATGGCGCGATGTCGAAGCCGCTGATCGATCAGGCCGCGCCGGCCAGCCCGGTCGTAGACCTTGCTCCCACCCCCGCTGCCGCGCATCATGACGCGGAAGCCGAACGGCTCCCCGGCGTCCGGACCGGCAATTCGCTGTTCGAGATCACGCGCAAGTCCGGCGGCGGCGACAACAGCGACGTCGACATCGACGAGGAGGATGGCGGGCCGATGGAGGTCGCTTCCGCGGCAGGCATGGCGAGGCTCGACCCGCATGGCCTCCTCCTGCAACGGGAGACGGTCGACACGGCATGCCTGCGCCCCGCCCTGCTCTCCGTCCTGAAGAGGATCGAGGCCCATTACGGCCGCAAGCTGATCGTCACGTCTGGCTACCGCACCCCCATCCACAATGTCGCGGCCCACGGCGCGCTCAATTCGCTGCACATGTTCTGCGCCGCCGCCGACGTCCAGATGCCTGGCGTCAGCAAATGGGAACTGGCGGCGTATGCGCGCTCCATGCCGGGCCGCGGCGGCGTCGGCACCTATTGCTACACCAAATCGGTTCACGTCGACATCGGCCCGGAGCGCGACTGGAACTGGCGCTGCCGACGCAAGCGGCACCGGCGCTGAGGAGCCCGGCCGCGCCCCGGAAAGACGCGCGAAACCTGCTTGAAGATTCACGCGGCCGGACGCGCCAAGGGGGTTGCCGCATGCAATGCCGCCCTCTATAAGCCGCCTGCCGAGCGCCCATCGTCTAGCGGTCCAGGACGCCGCCCTTTCACGGCGGAAACACGGGTTCGATTCCCGTTGGGCGTACCAGCAAAATCAATTGTTTACCTGAATTGGACAGGCTCGTGGCCGTTTCGCGGCCTGCCCTTGGATTCGGCGAACGTTGTCCATCGAGCATGTCGTCCATGATCGGACAGCCGCCCGCCTTCGACGCAGGACCCCTTCCGTCGCTGCTGCCGTACCCAATTTAAGCCCCGATCGCTCCCAACATCGCCACGCGCGGCGTGTGCCGGCCCTCGGCGAAAGGGGTCTGGAGGAAGACGGAGGCGCATTCGAGCGCCATCCAGTCGCCGATCAGCTTTCCGCCGAGGCAGAGCACATTGGCGTCGTTATGCTCGCGGCAAAGCCTGGCGCTGAGCGGCTCGCTGACGACGGCGGCCCTTACGTGGGAATAGCGATTGGCGGCGATGGAAATCCCTATCCCGCTGCCGCAGATGAGGATGCCACGCTCGGCCTCCGACCTGAGCGCCTCGGCCATGCGCTTGCTGTAGTCGGGATAGTCGACCATCGCCTCGCTGTGGCAGCCGAGATCGAGCAGCGTCAGGTCGCGCTCGGCGAGCTTCTGCAGAAGGAACGACTTCAGGGCATAGCCTGCATGATCGCTGGCGATGGCAATCTTCATTTCTCTCTCCTTGAACGTGAAGACCGGATCCCGTCGGTGCGGATGGCATGGCCCGCGACTGCCGTGGCCGCCGGCCCCGGCCCGGTGGATGACCTCAGGATGAACGGCACCTCGAGTTCGCTGTGGTCGACCACGGAATGTTTTTCGATGCGCCCGATCAGATAGTCGGCGCTACGTTCGCCGATTTCGGCAGTGGGCACGTAGAAGGTGGTGAGCCCCGGCTTGAGATGCGCGGCCCAGTCGAGGTCGTCGTAGCCGACGATCGAGACGCGATCGGGAATGGCGATGCCGGCATGCTGGCCTTCGAGCACCGCGCCCAGGGCGAGAACGTCGTTGGTGCACACCAGCGCGGTGGGCGCCGGGGACGCCGAGATCAGGTGGCGAAACGCCTGGCGCGCGTCTCCGATCCGGTATTCGCACTGGATCACGCGATTGTCCGGCAGCGCCAGGCCGCGTGCCTCCAGGGCCTGCCTGACGCCTTCGACGCGCTCGCTCGTGCGGTCATTGTCGGTCAGGCGCCCGGCGATCACCCCAATATCGACATGGCCGAGATCGAGCAGATGCCGCGCGGCGCGTGCCCCGATCTCGATATTGTCGAAGCCGATGCTCGGGTGCTCGCCCTTGGGCTTGTAGGTGCTCGTGTGGACGTAGGGGATTCCGCGGCGCTGAAGGGCCTCGTAGAGGGCCGCCCGATGCAGGCCGCCTTCCAGCATGATGCCCTCGGCGCCACCGCGGATCAGGTCGATGCATTGCTCGTATTCGGTTTCGAGACTCCAGTTGGAGGTCGCCAGCAGCAATCCGTATCCCCGCGACGCGGCGCGCGCCCGGAACGCTTCCACCTTGCGCGCGTGGATCGCGTAGTCGAGCGAGGGCAGGATGGCGGCCAGCATGCGTGAACGGCGGTTGGAAAGGTCCTGCGCGGCGCGCGCCGGGATGTAGCCGAGCGCATCAACCGCTTCGGCGACGCGGCGCGCCATTGCGGGTGCGACGCTACCTCCCCCGTTGAGCGCGCGGGAAACCGTGGCGATCGATACGCCGGCGGCCTTTGCCACATCGTAGATGCTTGCGCCGTTGTGCCGCCTGGTCAAATCGCCCGTCTCCCGTTCCATCCAGGGATCGATATTCCGATCGCCAGAATCACGCGTCCGGACTGGCGCGAACCTGCGGGAGAAGCAGGGCGGTCAGGATCAGCCATAGGATTTGTAGCGTGCGACGGCGACGGCCATTTGCTCGTCGTTCAACATCCGCACCGTCCCCGCCTGGCGCGCACAGATATATTGGCGGCACAGTATCTCCAGCCGCAACGCTCCCGCGCACGCCTTTTCGAGGGTCGGTGCGTGACAGATCATTCCGTGATTGCCGAGCAGGCACGCCGATCGCCCAGCCAACGCGGCGACCGCGGCCCGGCCAAGTTCGGGCGACGCATAGGTCACGTAAGGCACGCATTTCACGTCATTGCCGCCATAGGCGGCGACCATGTAGTGAAAGGGCGGAAGCGCCTCATTGGTGGCCGCAAGGGCGACGCAATGGTCCGAATGGGTATGGACGATCGCCTGCGCCTCTTCATAAGTGCGATAGATGTCGGCATGCATCGACCACTCGCTCGACGGGCGCCG
>JBQCFA010000354.1:0-4046 GCA_051959695.1 Rhizobiaceae bacterium | reverse complement strand
AGGCGCTCGGTTATGATCTCGCCGAGCCGAAAAAGGCGCTCGCCGCCTGACATCCCTGCCAGCAAGCAGATACATCCATCGCGGGACTACCCGCGATGGGTGTATTTTTTGGCGTCTCGGGAACGCTTATTTTCTGACCTGCCTCAACTCCAGCAAAATAAGGGGACTGTGGCATTTGCGCTACAACCATGGCGCGACCGCGGTGCTATAAGCCTCGTCATTCAAGGGCGAACGGGGTTTTGGGTATGGGTACGATCATCAGGAGAATTATGCTTGGCGCCGCGGGCGCCATGGCAATGGCTTCGGCGGTGCGCGCGGCGGATATGGTTGCTCCGGCGCCCGTCCCGGCGCCGACCGCCGGCTTCAACTGGACCGGATTCTACGTCGGCGTCGGCGGAGGCTTCGGGGCTGTGAACCACAAAATCAGCACGAGCGCCCTCGGACCGGGCCTGAGCTTTAATGGGCTCGGCGGCGAAGGCGTCTTCGGCGAACTGACCGTCGGCTACGATCACATGCTGACGAACCGTTTCCTGCTCGGCGGCTTCATCGATACGCATGTCGGCAATATCGGGCCGAGTTTGAAAGTAACCGCGATACCCGGTTTTCCGGATATCGATTTGACCAACAGCTATGGTTTCGACGCCATCGCCCGTGTTGGCTACCTGCTCAACGGCAGCACGCTAGGCTATGTATTGGGTGGCTATACCTGGGAGCACTTCAAGCTCGACACTGGGGCGCTGGGCTTCGATTATGACGACAATCGCAGCGGCTATGTCCTCGGCGTCGGCATGGAGACAGCGATCGGCCACAATTGGACGATCAAGGCCGAGTATCGTTATGCCAACTACGGCGACGATGCGGTTATCCCCGGCTTTCTCAACATAGAGCCCTCGACGCATACTTTCCACATCGCTGCCAACTACCGCTTTGGCGCGGAAGGCACGGGCCCGACGATCGCCTCGCCGGTTTATGACTGGTCCGGCTTTTATGTCGGCGCGGCGGTCGGGGCCGGCGAGGTGGTGCATGATCTTTCGCTGCTGGGTGCAGCCGATTTGAACGGCATCGGCGGCGAAGGCGTCTTCGGCGAACTCAATGCCGGCTACGATCACGATTTCGGTGGCTTCGTCGCCGGCATCATGGTCGACGGCAATGTTTCCGGCATCAGCACCGACCTCGATATCGGCGGCGGCGGCGGATCGGGCAGCCTAGATGCCGACTACGGCTTCGATATCCTTGGTCGTGTCGGCATGAAGGTAAATCCTTCCACGCTCGCCTATGTCCTTGGTGGGTATAGCTGGGGTCATTTCAAACTCGGCGGATCCGGACCCGCTTTCGGCGGCGCCGGCAGCTACGACTGGAGCAGCAGCGGCTTCTCGGTCGGCGGCGGACTCGAAACCGCTGTTTCGACCCATATGACGCTCGGTATCGAATACCGCTACGCGCAATTTGCGGACAAGGACTTCTCCTCTCTGCTGGGGGCGCCTCCCGGATCGCTCAAGGTCGAACCGTCTTCCCATACCGTCCGCGTCGGCCTCAAGTACAAGTTCAACTGATCGCCTTAACTTTCAGACTTCCACGGAGAAGCCCGCCGCATCCCTGCCGGCGGGCTTTTCGTTGACCGGTGGTCCCAGCAGTTCGCAGGCAACAAAAAAGCGGGGATATAAACCCCGCTTCCTCGTATGCCGGATCAGGCCGCCGGTCCATCCGCGGTCGGCTTATCCTAAGGCATCCGCTCTCTACCGCCTCGATGTAACGACGGCGTGACAGCCGGGAATCAGAGTGCCGCAGCTTGGTTAACCATCGGTTAACGGCATCACGCGGCGTCGATCCGGCACTGGTAGCAATTGTTCCTTGCCGAACGGACGTGGACGTAGGAAATGCCCTCACGGGCAAGCAGGACCTCCGCCCTTTCCGCGATCTTCGCTGTCGGCACCACCGCGCCAGTCCCATAGACGATGCGGTCGTCGGCTCCATAGCCGCGCACGATATAGTCCGTGCTCGCAAGCATTTCCGGTGGCTCGCCCCGGGAAGGAGCCCGTTCGCATTCCTCGGCGTGCAGGAAGATCGGCCCCGTCTCCGCATAAGGCTGCAGTTCTGGGAAAGGCCTGTATGCCAGGACGAGATAAGGCTCGCCCGCAGCGACGTTCTTCAGACAGTGGCGGCAAGGTACGCCGTCGCCATCAGAGACTTTTCGTTCGGGCTCGCGTCCATATGCGTCGGACCCTCCGCGCTGGAGCCTGCGGACGGCCTCGGTAGGCAGAGCCTCGAATGTGATAGACATGACGACCTCCATTGCTGATGGAAGCCGAGTACCTTGCGCCGGCATGTGCTGCGACCCGTTTCCGGCCAAGTCACGATATCGCGGCTCTATTCCATCAGCGCGTCCAGCCCGCGCACCAGCCCCTTGATCTTCACCACCTCGCGCACCGCCAGAAGGGTGCCGGCGACGTAAGGCGCTGCGGAAGAGCCGGCGTCGTGGCGGATCGTCAGCCGCTCGTCGGGAAGGCCGAACTGCGCCTCGCAGGAAAGGATGTAGGAGGGAAGCCTCAGCGCATGCACCTGGACCCCACCTCCCGCGCCGACCGCCGCGCCGCGCGTGCCGGGAACGCCGGAAACGTCGGCCTGCGGCACGGAAGTCGATTTCCCCCGTATCTCCGCCAGCGCCTCGGCGAGCTCGCGTGCCGTGCCGGAGGGTGCGTCCGGCTTCTTTGCGCTGGCATAGTCGATGACCTCAACGTCCGGCACGTATTTCGCCGCCATCAGCGCGAACCGCTTCAGCAGGGTCGCGGTGATGGAAAAGTTGCCGGCTGCGAGGACGCCGACGCCGGCGGCACGCGCCGCCTTGTCGATCTCGTCATAGTCGACTGCACCAAGGCCGGACGTGCCGACGACCACATGCCGGCCCTTTTCGATCGAAAGAAGCGCATGCCGTTTCACGGCGTTCGGCTTCGTATAATCGATGACGACGTCGGATGACGTCTCCAGGGCCTCCTCGAGCGTGCCCGCCACCAGCACGCCGTTGACTTCGTGGCCGATGACCTCGCCGCTATCCTTGCCGGCGGCGCTCCTGGCCACGGCGCCAGCCAGTTCCAACCCGTCGGCCGCCATGATCGCCGGGATCAGCGCCTTGCCGACCCACCCGGTCGCTCCGGCCATTACTACCCTTATGGTCATTCCTTTTTTCTCCCTGGCGTCTTATGAGAAGGATCGGATAGCGCTCAAATCCATGGCTGGACTTCTTCCTCGGACCAGCCCACCGGCGCAAAGCCCATCCTCTGATAGAGCCGCAATGCCCGCGGACTGTCGAGCGTGCTGGTATGGATGACGACCGTCTCCGGACCATGCGCCCAGGCCGCGAATATCGTTTCCGAAAGGAAGAAGCGTGCCAGCCCCCTGCCCTGGAAATCCGGCGTCAGTCCGAAATAGACGATCTCGACCTTCCCGGGCAGCTGTGCCATGTCCAGCTCGCTGAATCCGGCCGGCGAGCCATCGACATAAAGAACGGCGATCTCGACGGTCGCGGCGTGGATCGTCGCCACTAGTTCGTCGTCGGCGACCGAGCGGCGTAGCGACCAATGGTGCGGTCGACCGACCTGCTCATATAGGTAGCGGTAAAAGGAAACCGGCATGTCGCGCGCTTTCATGAGCGCAAGGCGCGGTCCCGCCGGCATTTGCACGCGATGAGCGGGCATGGCGCTCATTTCGAGATGGGTCACGCGCGCCTTGATCACGACCGGCTTTGCCCGGCGCGGCATGTTACTCGCTTCCGGTTTCGACCGGCGTATCGGCGCGCCCGCCCCATTCAGACCAGGAGCCGTCATAGAGGCGATTTTCCTTGTGGCCGAGCGTCTCCAGAGCCAGCGTCAGCACGGCGGCCGTCACGCCGGACCCGCAGGACGTGACGACCGGCTTCGACAGGTCGAGGCCGGCCTCCTCGAATTTCTGCCTGAGAATGTCCGACGGCAAAAGTCTGCCGTCCTTGACGAGCGAAAGCGCCGGCACGCTGTGCGCGCCGGGCATATGGCCGCTGCGAATGCCGGCGCGCG
>JBQCFA010000353.1:0-3670 GCA_051959695.1 Rhizobiaceae bacterium | reverse complement strand
GTCGTAGGCGGCGGCCGTGTCGACATGGCGGTAGCCGAGCTTCAGAGCATCGGCCACCATCTCGGTGCATTTCGCGCCGGCAAGCGTCCAGGTTCCAAGGCCGAGCGCCGGAATTTCGGCACCGTTGGCGGAAATGCTGTGCATGCGATTCTCCCCTGAATTGGCGAAGGCGGGTGCTTGCGCGGCTGGCGCAACCCTGCAAACAACGCATGTATCCCGAAAGGCGTCTGATGCAAGAGCCCCTGCCCGCCCAGCCATCCCGCCGCATCGAAGCGATCGACATCGCGCGTGCGGTCGCGCTCGTCACCATGGCGATCTATCACTTCACCTGGGACCTCGAGCATTTCGGTTACGTCGCGCCTGGACTGACGGAGCATGGAGGCTGGCGCCTCTTCGCCCGCTGTATCGCCTCGAGCTTCCTCTTCCTTGTAGGCGTCAGCCTCGTACTGGCGAACCGCGAGGGCATTCGCTGGCCTTCGTTCTGGAAGCGTTTCGCCATGGTCGCGGTCGCGGCCGGCGCGATCACCCTGGTCACCTGGTACGCAACGCCGGACGCATTCATCTTCTTCGGTATCCTGCATGAGATCGCGCTGGCGAGCCTGATCGGGCTTCTGTTCCTGCGCGTCCCGCCCCTCCTGTCGCTGGTCGTCGCTGCTGGCGTCATCGCCGCGCCCTACTATCTCAGTTCTCCCTTCTTCGACGCGCCGGCCTGGTGGTGGCTCGGCCTGTCGACCATCGATCCCCATTCCAACGACTACGTGCCGGTATTCCCGTGGTTCGCGCCGGTCCTGATCGGCATCGCCTCGGCGCGGCTTGCCGAACGCCACGGCATCTTTGACGCGTTGGCCCGATGGACCCCCGGACGCTGGTCCCGGCCCTTCACCTTCGCGGGCCGGCACAGCCTTGCCGTCTACCTCCTGCACCAGCCGATCCTGTTCGGCGCGGTCTGGCTCTATTCGCAGATCCTGCCGGCGCCGGCAGTGCCGCCGCAAGCACGCTTCACGGCCGCCTGCGAGGCGCAATGCACGAACAGCCGCGACAGGGAATTCTGCACGCGCTATTGTAGCTGCATGCTGGGTCGCCTGCAGGCGGGCGGGCAGCTCGACGCCCTGTTTTCCGGGAGGGAGGACGCGTCAATGCGCGACAGATTGCAGGATTTGGCGTTGCAATGCTCCGAACAGACGGAAGACGACCTGTTGCAGCAGGGCAAGCAGGACGGCAACCGATGAGCGCCATCGAGAGGGGCCCGATCCATTTCCCCTGGCCACCGATCCTCTATGTCGCCGCGATTTTGGCCAGCATCGTGCTTTCCTGGGCCGTTCCCCTGCCGTGGCTGGCGGAACCGCTTGCAGGCATGCTGCTCGTCGCCGGAATCGTGCTGGGCGCCGCGGCGATCGCCTTGGTCCTGACGGCGATCCACATGATGCACAAGGCGAATACGTCGGTCCGGCTCGACCGGCCGGCCCAACATCTCGTCCAGAACGGCCCGTTCTCCATCTCGCGCAACCCGATCTATCTCGGCAACACGCTCTTCATGATCGGCATCGGCCTCGCCGCCGGCATGCTCTGGTTCATCATCCTTGCGATCGTCGCGGCCTTTCTGACGCAGAAGCTCGCCATCGAACGCGAGGAGCCGCATCTCGACCAGCGCTTCGGCAAGAAATACCGAGACTATCGCAAGCGTGTCCGCCGCTGGATCTGAAGCGCCCGCCGTGCCCCGCGGATTTCGCGTTACGCTTCGAAAAAACCGGAATATTCATGCCTGCTCCTGTAGGCGTGGCCTTCCGCCGTTCGTCCTGGAAAAGAAGGAAGACATCGAATGCTCTATGCCGTGCTCTGCTATAATGACGAGAACGCCGTCGGCGCATGGACGAAGGAAGAAGACGATGCGTGCATGGCTCGCCTCGCCGTCGTACAGGACAAGGTCGCCCAAAGGAACAGGCTCGGCCCGGTGGCGCGGCTCCTGCCGACGACGTCGGCCACGACGCTGCGCAAGGGTCGCAACGAGCCTTTGGTCATCGACGGTCCCTTCGCCGAAACCAAGGAACAGCTTCTCGGCTTCTACATGGTCGACTGCGACACGCTGGACGAAGCGCTCGATTTCGCCCGTGATCTCTCCGTCGCCAATCCGGGTGTCGGCAGCTACGAGATACGTCCCGTCGGAACCTACCACCCTAGCCGGATAAAGGCCGAGGCCTCATGACCGACATACGCTGGATCGATGCCACCCTGTCGGGAGCGCGGCCGCAGGCCGTCGCCGCGCTCCTGCGCTACTTCCGCGACCTCGACACGGCCGAGGAGGCCTTTCAGGAAGCGTGCCTGAGGGCCCTGAAGAACTGGCCCAGGAACGGTCCACCGCGCGATCCGACCGCATGGCTGATCTTCGTCGGCCGCAACAGCGGCATCGACCAGATGCGCCGCCTGAGGAAACAGACGGAACTGCCGGACGAGGAACTGCTTTCCGATCTCGACGACAAGGAAGCCGACATCGCCGAACGTCTTGACAATGCCGACTATCGCGACGACGTGCTGAGGCTGCTCTTCATCTGCTGCCATCCCGACCTGCCGGCAACGCAGCAGATCGCGCTGGCGTTGCGCATCGTCTCCGGCCTGTCGGTGAAGCAGATCGCCCGCGCCTTCCTAGTGGGGGAAAGCGCGATGGAGCAGCGTATCACCCGCGCCAAGGGCCGCGTGGCGCAGGCCGACGTCCCCTTCGAGGCGCCGGACGCGGCCGAACGCGCCGAGCGCGTCGGGTTGGTCGCCGCCATGGTCTATCTCGTCTTCAACGAAGGCTATTCGGCGAGCGGCGAGACGACCGATATGCGAGCGCCGCTGGCGGAGGAAGGAATCCGCCTGGCCCGCCTGTTGCTCAGGCTGTTCCCTACCGATCCGGAGATCATGGGGCTGACCGCGCTCCTTCTCCTGCAGCATTCGCGCGCCGCCGCACGTTTCGACGCCAGGGGCCAGATCGTGCTGCTGGAAGATCAGGACAGGTCGAAATGGAACCGTGCAACGATCGCCGAAGGGCTGGCGCTGATCGACAAGGCGGTGCGCCATCGCCGCCCCGGCCCCTACCAGATCCAGGCCGCCATAGCCGCGCTCCATGCCCGCGCCGCCAGGGCGGAAGATACGGACTGGGCCGAGATCGACCAGCTCTACGCGGCGCTGGAACAGATGCGCCCTTCGCCGGTCGTGACGCTGAACCGCGCGGTCGCCGTCTCGAAGCTCAAGGGGCCGGAAGAAGCGCTCGCCATGGTCGAACCTCTGGCCGACAGGCTGGACAGCTATTTCTATTTCCATGGCGTGCGCGGCGCACTCTTTATGCAGAGCGGCCGAGGGCGCGAAGCCTGCGAGGCGTTCGGCAAGGCGATCTCGCTCGCCAATACGCCGGCGGAGGCCGCCCATATCCGCCTGCAGCTCGACCGCCTTCAGGGGGACAGTGCAGAGGCGAAGGAAGTGAAGGCGGCTTCCTGAAACAGGCGCGTGGCGGCGCGATTACCCTCCCAGCGTCTTCAGGAAGGCCACAAGCGCCATGCGTCCGCGATCGGTGAGGCGGATGGCGTGCAACTCGGACCCGTCCTTCGGCTCGGCGGGCGCGTCGGCGTAATGCGCGACGGCGTCCTCCAGCGTGGCGATCTGGCCGGCATGCATATAGGGCGGACGGCCGGCG
>JBQCFA010000352.1:0-5160 GCA_051959695.1 Rhizobiaceae bacterium | reverse complement strand
GACCATCCTTGCCGTCAGCGTGCTGACCTCGATGGACGAGCGCGACATGGTGGATGCCGGCTACGAATACGACCCGCATACGCTGGTGCTGCGCCGCGCCGAACAGGCGCTTGCCGCCGGCGTCGGCGGCCTGGTCTGCTCGGCGGCGGAGGCAAAGGCGGTGCGTGCGATCGTCGGTGGCGACATGGCCATCGTGACGCCCGGCATCCGGCCAGCCGGCAGTGACCATGGCGACCAGAAGCGCGTGACGACCCCGGCCGATGCGATTCGCGCCGGCGCCAGCCATCTCGTCGTCGCCCGCCCGATCGTCGGTGCTGTTGACAGGCGCGGGGCGGCCCTTTCTATTCTCGCCGAGATGGAAAGCGCCCGCAGCGGCTGAAGGAGAAAAGAATGGCGAAGGGATATTGGATCGCGCGCGTCGATGTTCGCGATCCCGAGCGCTACAAGGACTATGTCGCGACGGCGAAGCCGGCGTTCGAGAGATACGGCGCCAACTTCCTAGTTCGTGGCGGCGCCCATGACGGCATGGAAGGCAAGGCCCGCTCCCGCAATGTCGTCATCGAGTTCCCTTCGATCCAGGCGGCGAAGGATTGCTACAACTCTCCCGAATACCAGGCGGCAAAGGCCATTCGCGTCACCGTCGCCGATGGCGAGCTTGTGCTTGTCGAAGGGGTCTGATGGTTCCGGATCGGGAACGTGAACAACGACGGCCGGCGCGTAAGTCGATGCCGGTTTGTCGAAAATAACTGTTCATTAACCGCGATGTCGTCCCCTATTGATCGAAAGTCACCCAGCGTTACGTATTGCGCTGCAGCAAATTGCTGCTAGTTTTGTATGCACGGCAATATCAGCCCGGACCGGCATGGCTCTTTTCAAGTCGGCCCCGGAGACGGGACTTCGATGTTTTATCAGCTTTATGAAATGAACCACGCGGCCTTGCAGCCGGCCCGTGTATACGCCGACGCGGTCCGCCTCTTCTATTCGAACCCGCTCAACCCGCTGGCGCAGACGCTATGGGGGCGGTCGGTGGCCGCGGCGGCCGAGCTTTTCGAACGCACGACGCGCCGCTACGGCAAGCCAGAATTCGGCATCCTTTCGACGGAAATTGACGGCAAAGACGTTCCGGTGGTCGAGAAGACGGTCTGGTCGCGGCCCTTCTGCAACCTCATGCATTTCGAGAAGCACGGCCAGGCCCGGCGAGGCGAGCCCAAGCTCCTCATGGTGGCGCCGATTTCGGGCCACTACGCCACGCTCCTGCGCGGCACGGTCGAGGCCATGCTGCCGCATGCCGACGTTTATATCACGGACTGGGTCGATGCCCGCATGGTGCCTCTTGCCAAGGGGCATTTCGATCTTGACGACTATATCGACTACGTCATCGAGATGCTGCATGTGCTGGGCGAAGGCACGCATGTGATGGCGGTCTGCCAGCCTTCGGTCCCGGTGTTCGCCGCGTCGGCGCTGATGGAAGCGCGCGGCGACCGCTTCGCGCCGGCCTCGATGATCCTCATGGGCGGGCCGATCGACACCCGGTCCAACCCGACCGCCGTCAACAGGCTTGCAGAGGAGCACGGGATCGGCTGGTTCCGCGACAATGTCATCATGCAGGTGCCGTGGCCGCACCCGGGTTTCATGCGCGACGTCTATCCCGGCTTCCTGCAGCTTTCCGGCTTCATGAGCATGAACCTCGACCGGCATATCATCGCCCACAAGGACTTCTTCATGCACCTCGTGAAGGACGATGGCGATTCGGCCGAGAAGCACCGCGAATTCTACGACGAATATCTGGCGGTGATGGACTTGACCGCCGAGTTCTATCTTCAGACGGTTGAGACCGTCTTCATCGAGCACCACCTACCGCTCGGCAAGATGATGCATCGCGCCGAGCCCGTGGACCCGGCGGCGATCCGCAACGTCGCGCTCCTGACCGTCGAGGGTGAGAACGACGACATTTCGGGCCTCGGGCAGACGGAGGCGGCGCATCGGCTGGCGCCCAACATTCCGCAGAACATGCGAGAGCACTACATGCAGAAGAAGGTCGGCCATTACGGCGTGTTCAACGGCTCGCGCTTCCGCGCCGAGATCGTGCCGCGCATCGCCGGCTTCATCACGGCAAACAGCGGCCGCAAGCGTTCCGCGGCAAAGCCGAGGCTGGTGAGTTCGTCCTGAACCCGGCGCCGCCGCATCGGCGCCATACTTGCATTTTTACCACGCCCGCTAACCAATAACCGAGCCCGTCAAAACGTCGGATTGACTTTGCCCGCCCCGCGCACTTAACGTTTCATTAAGAAATAAAAAGTGGCGGCGGGTATGGTGTCGATCAAGGCCGGCAGGTTCGGGAGGGAGGCGGTGCTTCGCAGCGCCGTCATGGTCGGCATCCTGGCCATGGGCTGGGGCGCCAACGACGCGGTCGCCAGCGGCTATATGGCGACGGGCGGGCTCACTTCGCAGCCGATCGGCCACTATGAATTCTGCAAGGCCAATCCCGGCGAGTGCAACATCCATCCGCGGGATTTGAACCCTATCCGCCTCACCAAGGTCGCGTGGACCGCGCTGGTCGACGTCAACGATCACGTCAACACGACCGTGAAGCCTATGAGCGACTACGAGACCTACGGCAAGGACGAAGTCTGGGCCTATCCCGACAGGGGCGTCGGCGATTGCGAGGACTACGTTCTGGAAAAGCGCCGGGAACTCAACCGCGCAGGCTTTTCGCTCGCCGATCTCCTGATAACGGTCGTACGCAAACCGGACGGGGAAGGCCACGCCGTGCTCACCGTTCGTACCGACAAGGGCGACTACATCCTCGACAATCTGAGCGATCACGTGAAACTGTGGACGCACACGCCCTATCGCTATCTGAAGCGCCAGGCCGAGGACAATACGGGGCATTGGGTCGCGATCCGCTCCGGCGACAACATGCTCGTCAGCGCGGTGAAATAGGCGCCGCCGCTGCGTTCTCTAAGATCCTAGCCAATCCTGTGCCTGTGTCATTGCGGCGCCAGCCGCAACGAGCAGGATGCCGATCACGCGCGGCCAGCTGATCGGCTGTTCGCTAAGGCCGAATGCGCCGACCCGGTCGAGGACCGCCGCGCCGACCACCTGTCCCAGCACGACGCAGGTGAAGAACGCGGCCATGCCCAGCCGCGGCGCGACCATGATGCCCCCGACGACGAAAAGCGCGCCGGCAGCGCCGCCGATCAGCACCCACCATGGCAGCAGCGAGAGCCTCGATCCGATTGCCGGCGCTCGGCCAGCCACGGCCAGCGCCAGGAGGATCATCGCAAGACTGATCACGATGGAGCATGTGGCGGCCGCAAGCGGACTTCCCAGCCTCGCCGCCATCTGTGCGTTGATGGCGGGCTGCATGGATATGACGGCGCCGAGGCCGAGCGCGGCGAGGAGATGGAGGACGGTCATGCGCGGGATCTCTCGTTGTTTTACCGTTTCTTGATACGACGCCGCGGCGGTAGAGCGCATCCTGTTTCCCGCGACGGACATGACAGCATTGGATGCGACTGACGGAAGCCACGGAGGCCGTACCGTGCCGTCGGCGCACGAGCACCGCCGATCCGCAAAAGACGTTTGGAATGGAATCTATGCCGCAGCCTGCGCCAGCCGCTCCCCGGGCACGCGGTAGGATATGGCCTCCGCCAGGTGGATGCGCCCGACCCTCGCCTCGCCGTCGAGGTCGGCAAGCGTACGCGCGACGCGCAGCACGCGATGGTAGGCGCGGGCGGAGAAGCCGAGCTTCTCGCTCGCCTCGTAGAGAAGGGACGCTCCGGCACGATCGGGCAACGCGATTTCCTCGATCAGCTTCGTCGCGCAATGCGCGTTGGTCATCGCTCCGCCCGGGCCGAACGCGGCGAAGCGTTCCGCCTGTACGGCACGGGCGCGGGCGACCCGTTCCGCCACCGCGCTCGACGCTTCCGCCTTTGCCGGTCGGATCAGATCGTTCGCGGAGATCGCCGGCACGTCGATCCTCAGATCGATGCGGTCGAGCAGCGGACCGGAAATGCGCGCCTGATAGTCGCCCTGGCAACGCGGTCCCCGAGCGCAGCGATAGCCGGGCTCCCCAGCCATGCCGCAGCGGCATGGGTTCATCGCCGCGACGAGCTGGATGCGCGCCGGATAGGTGACGCGATGGTTCGCGCGGGCGATGACGCACTCGCCGGATTCGAGCGGCTGACGCAGCGAGTCCAGCACCTGTGGCGTGAATTCTGGCAATTCGTCGAGGAACAGCACGCCGTTATGCGCAAGCGAAACCTCGCCCGGCCGCACCCTCAACCCGCCCCCCACCATCGCCGCCATGGAGGCCGAATGATGCGGCGAGCGGAAGGGCCGCCGGTCGGAAAGCTGGCCGCCCGCAAGCTCGCCGGCCATCGAGGCTATCATCGAGATTTCGAGCAGCTCGCGCGGCGAAAGCGGCGGCAGGATCGACGGCAGCCGCTGCGCCAGCATCGACTTGCCCGCGCCGGGCGGCCCCACCATCAGCAGATTGTGGCCGCCGGCGGCTGCGACCTCCAACGCCCGTTTCGCGCTTTCCTGCCCCTTGATGTCGGCGAGATCCGGCAGCACCCCGGCCGCCGGCCGGATGCGCGCTTCCGGACGGCTCAGCACCTGCGTGCCGCGGAAATGGTTGGCAATCGCGATCAGGCTGCGCGGAGCGAGGATGTCGATCTCCTCGCCGGCCCAGGCCGCTTCCGAGCCGGAGCCGTATGGGCAGATCAACCCCTTGCCTTCGGCGTTGGCGCCGATCGCCGCCGGCAGCGCGCCGGCCACCGGTGCGATCGTGCCGTCGAGCGACAATTCACCAAGCACCACGTATTCCGCCAGGGCGTCGCCTGGTACGGCGCCGAGCGCCGCCATCAGCCCCAGCGCGATGGGCAGGTCGTAATGGCTCCCTTCCTTCGGCAGGTCGGCGGGGGCCAGATTGACCGTCACCTTCTTCGCTGGCATCGACAGGCCGGATGCATGCAATGCGGCCTGCACCCGTTCCCTGCTTTCCGCCACCGCCTTGTCCGGCAGGCCGACGATCTGGATGCCGACCTTCCCCGGCGCGACCATCACCTGCACGTCGACGGGAACCGCTTCGATGCCCTGGAAGGCGACCGTGCGCACCCGCGAAACCATGCTGCCCCTCCGTGTCCTTGCGCCGCA
>JBQCFA010000351.1:0-3084 GCA_051959695.1 Rhizobiaceae bacterium | reverse complement strand
AGGCTCGTCGGCGGACAGGGCTTCGTGCTCGACCCCGTCATGGCGCTGCGCCGGCGGGTGCGGGTAGCGCCGAACAAGAAAGTGGTACTGACCTTCTGGACCGTCGTGGGAGCGAACAGGGAAGAAGTCGAGGCCGCGATCGGCCGCATCGACCATAGCGACGGCTTCGCCCGCCAATCCATGCTCTCGTGGACGCGCTCGCAGGTGCAGACCCACCATGTCGGGCTGACCCTCGCGGAAGCGGCCAACGTGCAGAAGCTGGCGCGCTACCTCATCTATCCCGACAAGTGGATGCGCAGGCCCGCCGAGGCGATCGCAGCCGGCCTTTCCACCCAGGCGGCGCTGTGGCCGCTCGGCATATCCGGCGATTTCCCGATCTTCGCCATACGCATCGCCGATCAGGCTGACCTGGAGATCGTCGCCAACGCGCTCAGGATGCAGGAATATCTGCGTGCCCGCGGCCTCGTGGTCGACTTGGTCGTCGTCAACGAGCAGGCCTCGACCTATGTCCAGGACCTGCAACACGCGATCGAGGCGCTGTGTGAAAACAGTCGGGCGAGGGGACGCGAGCACGGCCCGCGCGAGCATATATTCGCAGTCCGCCGCGATCTCATCGACAAGAAATCCTATCGCACGCTGGTGACGGTGGCGCGCGTCGTCGTCCATACGCGCAACGGCACCATCTTCGACCAGATCGAGCGGGCCGAGGCGATCGAGATGCAGGCGAAGGGCATCACGCCGCCATCGGGCGAACTGGCGCTTCCGCAGCCGGTCGAGCAGCCGAGGCGGACCGCGCCCGCCGAAACGGCCGCGGCGACGGAAGCGGCGACAGGAGACGGGCTGCAATTCTGGAACGGCTTCGGCGGCTTCGACGTCGAAACCGGCGACTACGTGATGCGCCTGACCGGCACGCGGGCCACCCCGCACCCGTGGATCAACGTCGTCTCCAACCAGGGCTTCGGTTTCCATACGTCGGCCGAAGGCGCCTCCTTCACCTGGAGCCGCAACAGCCGCGACTTCCAGCTCACACCATGGTCCAACGACCCGGTGAGCAACCGGCCCGGCGAGGCCATCTATATACACGACCTGGCAAGCGGCGCGGCGTTCTCGCCCTTCGCCGCAGTGGCGCGCGATGCCACCGCCACCTACGAAGCCAGGCACGGGCGCGGCTTCAGCGCCTTCCATGCCATACGCGGCAAGCTGGCGATGGAGGTGACCCAGCTCGTCGACCCCAAGGATCCCGTCAAGATCTCGAGGCTGGTGATCCGCAATGGCGGCTTCGAGCCGGCAAGGCTGCGCGTCTACGCCTATGCGGAGTGGGTGCTCGGGATCAACCGTTCGAAATCCGCGCCGACGATCGTGCCGTCCTACGACGCGGAAGCGGGCGTGCTGATGGCGCGCAACGCCTATAGTCTAGACTATTCCGACGGCGTGGCGTTCATGGCGATCGACAGGCCGGCGGATTCGGTGACGGCCGATCGGCTCGAGTTCATCGGCCGCAAGGGAAGCTCGGTCCTGCCGGAGGCCGTGGCCACGGGCGCGGCGCTGTCGGGCGCCGTCGAGGCCGGGCGCGACCCCTGCGCGGCCATCGCCTATGATGTCGAGGTCGCTCCCGGCGAGGAGGCGATGCTTCTCTGGATGATCGGCGATGCGGCCTCGCCGGACGAGGCCGTCGAACTGGCAAAACGGCACGCCGGCGTGAATTTCGACGAACGCATCGCCGAGGCGAAAAAGGCGTGGGACGGCTTCCTCGACACGGTGCAGGTGGAGACGCCGGACAAGGCGCTCGACCTGATAGTCAACCATTGGCTGCCCTACCAGGCGCTCGCCTGCCGCATCCGCGCCCGTACGGCGTTCTACCAGGCGAGTGGCGCGTTCGGCTTCCGCGACCAGCTGCAGGACACGCTGGCCATGCTGACACACGATCCGTCGCTCGCGGCGGCGCAGATCGAGAACGCGGCGCGCCGTCAGTTCCCGGAAGGCGATTTCCAGCACTGGTGGCTGCCGCGCACCGGAGCGGGCGTGCGTACGACCATTTCCGACGACGCGGTCTGGCTCGCCTATGCGACGGCCTACTATATCAAGGTTACGGGCGACCGCTCGATCCTCAAGCGCGACGTGCCGTTCATTACCGGCGAGCCGCTGAAGGAGGGCGAGCACGATTCCTTCTTCACGCCGACCGTTTCGGACGAGGAGGCTTCGATCTACGAGCACGCCGCGCGCGGCCTCGACCTGGCGATAAAGCGCACCGGCGCGACCGGCCTGCCGCTCATCCTCGGCGGCGACTGGAACGACGGCATGAACCGGGTCGGCGAGGGCGGCAAGGGCGAGAGCGTCTGGCTCGGCTGGTTCCTCCTGAAGACGCTGGACGACTTCGTGCCCATCGCCCGCGACTTCAAGGACGACAAGCGCGCCGCCAAATGGTCCGCCCATGCCGGTAAGCTGGCCAAGGCGCTCGACGGCGCGGCCTGGGACGGCGAATGGTACAGGCGCGGCTCCTATGACGACGGTACGCCGCTTGGCTCGCATCTTTCGGACGAATGCAAGATCGATTCGATCGCGCAATCGTGGAGCGTGCTGTCGGGCCGGGGCGATGCGAAGCACGCGGCCGAGGCGATGGATTCGGCCACCCGTCTGCTGGTCGATGATCAACTCGACATCGTCAGGCTGTTCACGCCGGCCTTCGACAAGACGCCTAAGGAGCCAGGCTACATCAAGAGCTATCCGCCCGGCGTGCGCGAGAACGGTGGCCAGTACACGCATGCGGCGACATGGTTCGTCATCGCGCTCGCCGAACTCGGCCGGGCGGACGAGGCCTGGCGGGCTTTCCGCAAGCTTAACCCCGTGGAGCATGCGCTCGACGAGGCGGCGGCGGAGCGCTATCGCGTCGAACCCTATGTGGTCGCGGCGGACATCTACGGCAGCGGCGACAAGGGCGGCCGCGGCGGCTGGACCTGGTATACCGGCTCGGCAGGATGGCTCTATCGAGCCGCGGTCGAAGGCATCCTCGGCATCCGCAAGGAGGGAGGCAGGCTGGTCGTCGCGCCGGCGCTACCGAGCGAGTGGGATGGGTTTTCGGCGGTG
>JBQCFA010000350.1:0-15198 GCA_051959695.1 Rhizobiaceae bacterium | reverse complement strand
GGAGCGAAGCGCTGGCGGCAAGGCTCGGAGCCGAAGCGGATTTCGAGATCGTCACGGAGCCGGTGCTGTCGCTGTTCTCTTTCCGGCATACGGGAGCGAGGGACCTCGACGCACATAATCTGGACCTGGCACGACGCATCAACGACGACGGGCGCATCTACCTCACGCAAAGCCGCGTCGACGCCAAGGTCGTCATCCGGTTCCAGGCCGGCCAGTTCGAAGCGATCGAGGCGGACGTCGAAATGGCGTTCGACGTCATCACCGCGATGGCACGCGCGAACGGTCGCTAGACGGAGCGCGCTGCGCGCGAAGCGGCAGGGCCCAATGCCGCCTACCCGCCTATCTCCCGGCTTTGGACTGGTCGGAAGCGAGCCTCAGCCACGGCGTCAGGTGAAAGACGCTCATCAGGAGATACATCGACGTCATCCCAAGCAACGGCGATGCGCCCTGGCCCATCGAGCAACCCATGTCCGAGTGCCCGGAAATCAGGCTCAACAGCGCCATCATGGCGAAGGCGGGGCTGGCGGCGAGGCAAAGCCATCGGGCGATGCCCCGAGCAAAGGGGTTGCCAGCCGGGGCGGCGCCGTCGATCGTTCCATACCGGTCGTGGTTCATCCCGCGATCTCCATTGACCGCGTTTCCCGATCGTACTCGTCGTGCCGGCGCCACCAGACCCCCTGCTCGTTGCGCCCCTTGGGCGCGCGGTCGAGCCACTGGTATGCGCCCCAGAGGCCGTCAAGCCCGCGCGCCTAGGTCGAGTAGGTGTGGTAGATGACGCCGTCGTCACGCACGAACGCGCTCATGCCCGGCCGATCGCGAAGGAAAGTCGCCGCATCGGTCCCGCATGCGGTGGCGCAGCAAGCGACCGGACCGCTGCTGCGCTCTCGCAGCGGCGTCTCGCTTCGATAGTTGTACTCGACGCCCTCGTCGCGCTGCTGGGTTTCGGTGAAGCCGACATTGAAGTCGAAATTGAAGTCACCGCCCCGCGACGACACCCAGGGGAAGGTCCAGCCCATGCGCTTCTTGAACACCTGCAGCTTGACCAGCGGCGCTCGGGATACCGCCACGAGCGCCACGTCGTGATTGGCCAGATGGACGGCAAAGCCGTTGAAGCCGTCGGCGATCATCGAACAGGAGGGACAGCCGGCGGTGTAGTCCGGCCCGAACATGAAGTGATAGACGAGGAGCTGTGACCGGCTCCCAAACAGATCGGCGAGCGAGGCGATGCCCTGGTCGGTATCAAAGCGATATTCCTTCGACACCGGCACCCAGGGCAGGTCCTGGCGTCGCCGCGCCAGTTCATCGCTTCGCCGGGTCAGGTCCTTTTCCGCTTCCAACAGGTCCAGCCTGGCTTTGAGCCACACTTCGCGGCTTGCAATATTATGAGCGGTCATTTCCTCTTCCTTTCCTTGTTCACCGGCCTTGCCCGCCGATGGCCGTTGGTTACGTTAGGGTCCCATCGCCACCGGTGAGAGTGACAAGTGTGTCGGGATTCGGAGCGTTTCAGACCAGATGGACTCGCTGATCACGGCCGCGGCGCGCGCGCTTTCCGCCGGTGACGCGCTCGGCGCGCTGAACTACGTCGCGCTGCGCAACGACCCGCCGGCACTCGCGCTCAGGGGCATCGCCATGGCGCAGCTCGGCGATCTTGCTCGCGCCAGGGCGCTCCTGAAAGGCGCCGCACGCGCGTTCGGCGCCGGGGAAGCGACGGCTCGCGCGCGCTGTATGGTCGCCGAGGCGGAGATTGCGCTCGTTTCACGCGATCTTTCCTGGCCGGCAAAGGCACTGCACCGCGCGCGGGCGACGCTCGATGCCCAAGGCGACCGTCCCAACGCCGCCCATGCGGCCTACCTGGAAGCAAGGCGACTTCTTCTGGTGGGCCAGGTCAACGAAGCCGCTCGGCGGCTCGCCGGGATAGATCCGGGCAACTTCGCTCCGGCCACGGGCGCCGCCTGCGAACTGGTGAAGGCCGGGATCGCCATGCGGCGCCTCCAGGCAAGTGAAGCCCGCGCCGCCCTCAACCAAGCCGCACACCTAGCGCGAATGGCCGGCATACCGGGCCTTGCGGCGGAGGTGGAAGCCGCCTTCCTCGTGCTTGACGGGCCGGCGGCGCGCCTGGTCGCGGGAGACCGGCAACGCATGCTTCCGCTTGATGCAGTCGAAGCGCTGCTGGCATCGGACGCGCTCGTCGTCGACGGCTGCCGTCTCGTGGTGCGCCGGAAAACGACCATCATTCGACTCGAAAGCCGACCCGTCCTGTTTGCGCTCGCGCGTGCGCTTTCCGAGGCATGGCCCGGCGACGCATCGAGGGAAAGGCTGCTTTTCGACGCCTTTCGGGCCAGGCACGCCGACGAATCGCACAGGGCCCGCCTGCGCGTCGAGATCGGACGGCTGCGCAAGGCGCTCAGGCCGCTTGCCGGCGTTACCGCCACGGCGGACGGCTTCCGCCTGATGCCGCGCGACTCAGGAGAAGTCGCGGTGTTGGCGAGGCCAGTCGAGGAAGACCACGCGGCTGTGCTCGCGCTCCTCTCCGACGGCGAATCCTGGTCGAGCACCGCACTGTCGCTGGCACTCGGCGTCAGCCAGCGCACGGTGCAGCGCGCGCTCGAGGATCTGGTCGGAGAAGGGAAGGTCCAGTCTTTCGGACAGGCGCGCGCCCGACGATGGATGACACCGCCCGTGCCCGGTTTCCCGACAAGCTTGTTACTCCCGGCTCCGATGCCGATTGGCTAACATCAGGCTCAAGGAAATCGATAGGAGCGAGGGATGAAACACTCGACAGCGGAAATTCTCAAGGAATACGGTCCTTTCGCAGACCAGGTCGGAGGCGTCACCTATGATGGCCGCCATGTCTGGCTGGCGGCCGGCGACAAGCTCACTGCGATCGACCCCGAGGACGGAAAGGCGTTCGATTCGATCGACGTCCAAGCCCATGCCGGCACAGCCTTCGACGGCAAGCACCTGTTCCAGATCGCAGAGAGCCGGATCCAGAAGATCGATCCAAAGACCGGCCGCGTCGTTTCGACCATCCCAGCGCCCGGAAACGGCGGCGACTCAGGCCTCGCCTGGGCCGAAGGCTCGCTCTGGGTCGGCGAATACCGCGCTCGCAAGATACACCAGATCGATCCGGAAACGGGCGCGGTGCTGCGCAGCATCGAATCCAACCGTTTCGTCACCGGCATTACCTGGGTCGACGGGGAACTCTGGCACGGCACGTGGGAAGACGAGCAGAGCGACCTGCGCCGCATCGATGCCGACACGGGCGAGACGCTAGAGCAGCTCGACATGCCGGCTGGCACAGGGATTTCGGGTCTCGAATCGGACGGCGGCGACCGCTTCTTCTGCGGCGGCGGCAAGAGCGGCAAGGTCAGGATCGTGAAGCGGCCGAAGTGAGGCTCAGCCGCAAAATAACGACGCCGATTGCGACCCTCACTCCCACTCGATGGTGCCGGGCGGTTTTGAGGTGATGTCGTAGACCACCCGGTTTATGCCTTTGACTTCGTTGATGATCCGGGTGGCGGCAGCGCCGAGGAATTCCATGTCGTAGTGGTAGAAATCCGCCGTCATTCCGTCGACGGAGGTGACGGCGCGCAGCGCGCAGACGAATTCGTAGGTGCGGCCGTCGCCCATGACGCCAACCGTCTGTACGGGCAGGAGCACGGCGAAGGCCTGCCAGATGGCATCGTAGAGGCCCGCCTTCCTGATCTCGTCGAGATAGATGGCGTCGGCCTCGCGCAATATGTCGAGCTTCTCGCGCGTGATGCCGCCGGGACAGCGTATGGCAAGCCCGGGCCCGGGAAACGGATGGCGGCCGATAAAGCTTTCGGGCAGGCCGAGTTCCTTGCCGAGCGCCCTCACCTCGTCCTTGAAGAGTTCCCGTAGCGGTTCAACGAGCTTCATGTTCATACGCTCGGGCAAGCCGCCGACATTGTGGTGCGACTTGATCGTCGAGGAAGTAGCGCCGGTGAAGGAGACGCTCTCGATCACGTCCGGGTAGAGCGTGCCCTGGGCCAGGAAATCCGCAGGCCTTTCCCCCTTGGCGAGCTTCTTTGCCTCCTCCTCGAACACCTCGATGAAGAGCCGGCCGACGGTCTTGCGCTTCTTCTCGGGATCGGCCTCCCCTTCCAGCGCGGAGATGAAGCGGTCCGACGCATCGACGAGGATCAGAGGCAGGTTGTAATGCCGGCGGAACATGTCGACCACTTCGGCCGCCTCGTTCTTCCGCATGAGGCCGTGGTCGACGAGAATGCAGGTAAGCTGGTCGCCGACGGCCTCGTGGATCAGAAGCGCGGCGACGGAGGAATCGACGCCGCCGGAAAGCGCGCAGATGACCTTGCCGTCGCCGACCTGCTTGCGGATCGTCTCGACCGCCTGCTGGCGGTAGGCGGCCATGGTCCAATCGCCCCTGAGACCGGCGATGTGGTGGACGAAATTGGAAAGCAGCTTGGCGCCGTCCGGCGTGTGGACCACCTCGGGATGGAACTGAACGGCGAAGATCCTGCGTTTCTCGTCGGCGATCGCCGCGAAGGGCGCGCCGGTCGAGGTGCCGATGACACGGAAGCCGGGCGGCAGCGCGGTCACCCGGTCACCATGGCTCATCCACACTTGATGACGCGTCCCCTTCGCCCAGACGCCCTCGAAGAGGGCCGATTCCTCCTGGATATCGAGGAAGGCGCGGCCGAATTCTCGCTCGTGGCCCGCTTCAACCTTGCCGCCGAGCTGGGCGCAGATCGCCTGCTCGCCGTAGCAGATACCGAGGATGGGAATGCCCGCCTCGAAAACGGCGTCAGGCGCCCGCGGGCTGCCTATATCGACTGTAGAATGAGGGCTGCCGGAAAGGATGACCGCCTTCGGCTTGATGCGGCGGAAACCTTCCTCGGCCGACTGGAAGGGCACGATCTCGCAAAAAACCCCGGCCTCGCGCACCCTTCTTGCAATGAGCTGGGTGACTTGGCTGCCGAAATCGATGATGAGGACGGTATCGGGATGGGCGGCGCTCTTCATGGCGGGCCTTTAGAGAAAGAAACGAGTCGGCGCAACGGGTTGCAGGCCGACGCGGACAAAACGATTCCATCCGAGCGATGATGGGTATCCGTAGTTCGACGCGATCGTCATGGAACGAGGGTCCCATCTTCGATCGCCCCTTCGAGGCAGTCGACGGCCGCTGCCAGCCTCTCGTCGATGACGTGAAGGTATTGCCGCCAGTCGTCGACATGTTTCAGTTCGGCGGCGCCGTCCGATATCCCGCGCAGGCCGATCATACGGATGCCGAAGAGCTGGCAGGCGCGCAGTACCGCAAAAGTCTCCATGTCCACCATGTCGGCGCCAACTGCATCGTACCCGGCGCCGGAAACAATCGCGGCGCCGGTCGACAGCGAAGCCTGCCTAATGCCCGGAATGGCGTGACCCAGCGGAACGATGGCGGGCAGTTCGAGAAACGGCGTGGCGCCGGGCTCAAAGCCCAGTGGGGAGGCGTCCATGTCGCGATAGGCGATGGACGAGGCCTGGTAGACTTCCGCCTGTTCCAGCGTTCGGCTGCCCGCCGAGCCGAGCGAGACGACGAGATCGGGGAGCACTCCGCGTTCGGACAAAAGCGCCAGTTCGGCGCCCAGCCGCACGCCGGCTTCCACCGGACCGACGCCGGTCATCAGCGGTGTGAAGCGGCGCCTCAAATGCGGGCCGTATTCGGCATCCACGGCCATGACGAAGAGCAGTTGCCTGCCGCCGACAGAGGTGAGCGGCGCCAGTTTCATCGCCCCGTCAGCCGTCGATGCCCTGGCGACCGGTGACAGTCATCATCGTCCCGGTCATGGTCGCGATCATCCTGGCTTCGCCCTCGGCACCGAAGGCATAGGCCTGGCCATCGGCCACGATGATCGTCCGCCCCGGCTTGGTGACGGCGCCGCGAAACAGGAAGCGCTCACCCTTTCCGGGCGCGAGCAGATTGACCTTGAACTCGATGGTCAGTACCGCGGCTTCGGGTGGCATGAGCGAATAGGCGGCGTAGCCGCAGGCCGAGTCGAGCGCGGTGGAGATGACGCCGGCGTGCAGGAAGCCGTGCTGCTGCGTAAGTTCCTCGGAAAAGGGCATTTCTATCTCGACCGTACCGCGCGTCACCAGCGTCAGCCTGGCGCCGATCGTCGTCATCGCCTGCTGGCGGTCGAAGCTGGAACGGACCCGCGCTTCGAAATCATCATCCAGAAGCATTTGCGAAGCCATGCGGGATCCCCTTCTCGAGCGAGTTATCGCAGAGAGGATCGTACCGTTCAATCAGGCAATTGTGCAGTGCGGGATATTTGCCTTGTCAGTTCAGCCGCCAGATGGACGCGTTGAGCAGCGATGCAAACGCCACCCATGCCAGGTAGGGCAGGAAAAGCACGGCCGCTACCGGAAGGATCGGCCAGGTGAAGAACACGAAGAGGACGATGGTCGCCAACAGGAGCAGGATCACGATCAGCGCCGCGCCGGTGCGATGAGCCGAAAAGAATACAGGCGACCAGAGGAAATTCAATGCGAGTTGCAGCGCCCACAAAACCATCGGCACACCGTGGATCTCGTGTCTCCAAACGAGCCATCCGGCGATGGCAATGAGGAAATACAGGATCGTCCACGCCGGGGCAAACACCCAGTTCGGCGGGTTGAAGGAGGGTTTGGCCACGCCTTCGTACCAGGCGCCGGGCGCGGTCAGGAAGCCGATCGCCAACCCCCCGCCGACGCACAGGACAAGAAAGGCGAGGAGACCCGGATAGCCTGACATTGGATTTCGTCCGTAGGTGGAATTTCCGCCAGACCGGATTTGGAACGGTTCCGTTGAACGTCAACCCGAGCGTTCGAGGATCGAACAGAAGAAGCCGTCCGTGCCGCTTCGCCCCGGGGTGAGGACTATACCCGTTCCCGGATCGATCAGGGCGGCGCCACCGTCCGGGTGCCGCGCTCGCCACAGGGCGAGATGGTCGATCGGCCGGAAATGGCGATGGCCTTCCAGGAATTCCGAGACCTGATCCGCGTTCTCCTCCGAGAAGACGGAGCAGGTGACATAGGCGAGCCGCCCGCCGGGCTTCACGTAGCGGCTGGCATCGTGGAGGATGGCTGCCTGTTCGACCCTGCGCTGGTCGAGTTGCCGCTCGCCCAGCCGCCATTTCGAATCCGGACGGCGACGCCACGTTCCGGACCCCGTACAGGGTGCGTCGACGAGGACCAGATCCATCGCGCCCACCACGGACGACAGCGCGGAAGGCTGGATCACCTGGGCATTGCGGACGCCGGCCCTTTTCAGGCGGTCGAAAATCGGCGCCAGCCGTGACTTGTCGGCGTCGTGGGCGAATATCTGGCCATGGTTCCCCATCGCCGCCGACATTGCGAGGGCCTTGCCGCCAGCCCCGGCGCAAAAGTCGAGCACCTGCCCGCCGCCGCCGGCAATGGCGAGATCGGCCACGACCTGCGAGCCTTCGTCCTGGATCTCGAACCAGCCTTTCTGGAATGCCGGCTCCACCTGGACGTTGGGATGGCGTCCGGCCCCGATGATCGGGGGGATGCGGATGCCTGTCGCCATGATCGGGGCCGGCTCGGCCCCGGAGTCCTTCAGTGCATGAAGGACCTTTTCGCGACTGGCTTTGAGCAAATTCACACGCAGGTCGAGCGGCGGGCGTGCGGAAAGGGCGGCGGCCTCCCCCACCCACTCTTCCCCGAAGGCGCGCTGCAACAGCGGGGCGCACCAATCCGGGCAGTCGGCCCGGATCGACTCGGGTGCGTCAGCGAGCCGGCGGCTCGCGGCAAGCTCGATCTCCTCCTCCGACAAGACAGCCGGCGCGAAACGGTCGCCCTCGAGCTCGGCATTCAGCGTATGCGCATCCATACCGCCCTCCAGAAGGAGGCCACCGATGGCACGGGCGCGCGAGGTTTCGGCGCCGAGAAGCCAGCCGGCGGAGCGCCGGTGGCGCAAGGCGTCATAGACGACATTGCCGATGGCGGCGCGATCGCCGGCGCCGGCGAAGCGATGCGACAGGCCCCAATCCTTGAGCGCGTCGGCCGCGGGCCGGTGCCTTGCATCGATGTCATCCAGCACTTCGATCGCTGCCGCCAGCCGGCCACCGAGCCGCATGTCCGATCTCCGCCCTAGACGACGGCCAGAAGATGCAGGGCAAACCAGACCCACATAATGCCGAGGACGACATAGCCTAGCGCGAAGGTGGGGCTACGGTAGCGAATCCGGTTCGAGGTGACGTGGATGGAGGCGTGGAGGTAACGCAGCACCACGAAGATCCAGGCCAGCGCCACCGTGACGATGGAACTGCCCTGGGTCACGTAGAGGCACAGGCAGACGACATAGAACAGGACCGGCAACTGGAACTGGTTGGCAAGATTGTTGTTGACGAAAACGCTCTGCGGCGGCTCCTTGCGGTTCTCGCGGAAATCCGAGGCCCGGGCGTCGCCCGCCTCCATCGCCGCCTTTCGGCGCAGGCCAAGCAGCCCGTACACCAGATAAACCAGCAGCACCTGCGCGATGACTGGCCAGAAGATCGCCGTCTGGTTCATTCAGCCCTGCTCCTGGAACCGGACAACCGGACACGGCCGTGAAGTACCACGGTCGCGACCGCCGCCATCGCCGCAAGCGCGAGCAGGAATTTCGCCACGACGAGCCTCGAAGCAAGCGAGGTGAGCGAGACACTTGCGGCCGAGGGATCAGACAGCATCCGCACAATCAGGATATTCTGTGCATAATCGGCAACGACATAGGGCAGGACGATCAACAGGCCGATCATGAGCTGGCTGCGCTTCGAACGCGGGGAAAGCGCGGCCGAGCGGCTGGCGGCATTAAGGAATACGCCGACCAGCGCCAGGCCGAAAACCCCCGGAAAGAACAGGTCGAAACTCGAATATTGCCAGACCAGCAAGGCCTCGCGCCCGGGCTCGCCCAGCGCGGTCAGCCAGGCGACCGCATCGTCGCCGGAAAACCCCGTCACGCGCATGTCGAGCGAAGCCAGACCGCCGGAAAGACGCTGGAAGTAGAAGAGTTCCAGCAGGATCATCACCAGGAACAACGCCACCGACGCAGCGCAGAGCGCCACAGTCCCCCGTCTCAACCCCGATACGACGATTTCAGGTCGCACCGGGATAGTTCGGGCTCTCGCGGGTAATCGCAACATCATGCGTATGGCTCTCTCTCAGGCCGGCACCGGATATGCGGACGAACTGGGCGCGAGCCCGCAACGCTTCGAGATCGGGCGCTCCGACATAGCCCATCGCAGCCCTAAGCCCTCCGGCAAGCTGGTGCAATACGCCTGCAACGGGTCCCTTGTATGGCACCTGTCCCTCGATGCCCTCCGGCACCAGCTTCAGCGTGTCGCGCACCTCGGCCTGGAAATAGCGGTCCGCCGAGCCACGGGCCATGGCGCCGACCGACCCCATGCCGCGGTAGGCCTTGAAGGAGCGGCCCTGGTGCAGATAGACCTCACCCGGGCTTTCGTCGGTGCCGGCAAGCAGCGAACCGATCATCGCCGCGGCGGCGCCGGCGGCGAGCGCCTTGGCCAGATCGCCCGAATATTTGATGCCGCCGTCCGCGATCACCGTCACCCCGGCGCGATCGGCCGTCTCGGCCGCCGCCATGACGGCGGAAAGCTGCGGCACGCCGACGCCGGCAACAATGCGCGTCGTGCAGATCGAGCCGGGGCCGATGCCGACCTTGACAGAATCCGCGCCGGCATCGATCAGTGCCTGCGTGCCTTCGGCGGTGGCGACGTTTCCGGCGATGATGCGCACCGAGTTGGAGAGCTTCTTGGCGCGCGCGACCGCGTCCAGCACGCGCTGAGAATGGCCGTGGGCGGTGTCGATGACGAGCAGGTCGACGCCGGCATCGATCAGACGCTCGGCCCGCTCCAGCCCGTCGTCGCCGACGCTGGTGGCGGCCGCGGCGCGCAGCCGGCCCTGGGCGTCCTTGGTGGCGTTGGGGTTGAGTTGCGACTTCTCGATATCCTTGACGGTGATCAGGCCGACGCAATTGCCGCGGGCGTCAACGACGAGAAGCTTCTCGATGCGGTGCTTGTGAAGCAGGCGCTTGGCCTCGTCCTGGTCGACATTCTCCTTGACCGTGACGAGGTTCTCCCGCGTCATCAATTCATAGACCTTCTGGTTCGGATCGGAAGCGAAGCGCACGTCGCGGTTGGTGAGGATACCGATCAGGCGCCCCGTCTTCTGCCCCCCCGCCCCGGCGTTCTCGACGACGGGAATGCCGGAAATTCCGTGCGCCCGCATCAGTGCATGTGCGTCCGCAAGCGTCGCCTCCGGCCCGATCGTCACCGGATTGACCACCATCCCCGATTCGAATTTCTTCACCTGGCGGACCTCCTCGGCCTGCTCGACGGGGGAGAAATTCCGGTGGATGACGCCGATGCCGCCGGCTTGCGCCATGGCGATGGCGAGGCGGGAATCGGTCACCGTATCCATGGCCGCGGAAAGAATCGGCAGATTGAGATCGATGTCGCCGGCAATCCGGGTCCGGATATCGGTCTGGCCGGGCATCACTTCCGAGTGACCCGGCTGCAGCAATACATCGTCGAAAGTAAGCGCCTCCGCGCCGGTAACCGACTCGATTATCCTTGCCATGGCCGTCCCTGGGAGCTTTTGAACGGCCCGGGCGCCCGGCTCGGGTGCCAGTCCGTTCGTTACGGATGGCAGCGGCAGGTACCACGTATCTCCGGCCATGAAAAGGCATGGTCTCGTTTCGCTCACACCCGCTACACGGCTTCGCCGGGATCATTCCCCGCGATATGCGGCGTGGGATCGTTGCTCTCGCGAAACGAAATCAAACCTGGCGAAGGGGAATCTCGTGCAACCAGCTTGGTGAACCTGCACCGTGCTGCTAATCTGGCATCAACAGCAAGAGACAACGAGCGCGAGCAGCGTCCCAGGGATGCGCGGCGCCGGAAGGAAAAAAGGTGGAAGACCCCGACGGAGGCGGCGATCGGCCGCAGGACGGGGCGCTTGGGACATCCGGGCGTGCCAGGCACGGTAACACGCGCCATGAGGCGCGGTTGGCGGCTGCCGGCCGCCACGGAAGCGTCGAAACCGGCGCCTCGCAGGAAAAGCATCGGCCGAAGAAGCGCCGCCGCAGGAAGCGCGGCCGCAAGGTTTTCGCGCGTGACGATCAGTTCCTGAACAATCATACCGCCAACGGGCACCCCGCGACCAAGACGCATGCGGGATCCATGAATGCAGGCCTGGCCAACGGGCAGGCCGCGCCGCGAACCGGCATCGATGCCGATACCGGCCACAAGCCGGCCTTGATCGAGCGTCGGCAACAGAACGGCGCGGTGTCGCCATCACGCGGCAGCGCCGCGCCCGTCTATGCCGCGCTTGACCTCGGCACCAATAATTGCCGGCTGCTCGTCGCGATCCCCACCCGTCCGGGGCAGTTCCGCGTCGTCGATGCCTTCTCGCGCATCGTCAGGCTCGGCGAAGGGCTCGCCGCCAACGGCCGGCTGGGCGACAACGCGATGGACCGCGCAGTCGAGGCGCTCGGCATCTGCGCCGACAAGCTGAGGTCGCGGGACGTGCGGCGCGCGCGGTTGATCGCCACGGAAGCCTGCCGCTCGGCGGCGAACGGTCCGGCTTTTCTTTCCCGCGTCGCGAAGGAGACCGGGCTGAGCCTCGAGATCATCGACCGCAAGACCGAGGCGCGGCTTGCGGTCTCCGGGTGCGGCTCGCTCGTCGATCGGGACGTACACGGCGTCGTCCTCTTCGATATCGGCGGCGGCTCGTCGGAGGTCGCTCTCATCGACCTCTCGCGAAGACGGTCGCCGCAGCTCGCCGACCATATCGTCTCTTGGACCTCCCTGCCTGTCGGCGTCGTCTCCCTCGCCGAGCGGTTCGGCGGACGCCACGTCACCCGCGAGATATTCGAGGCCATGGTCGTGGAGGTTGGCGGCCTGCTCGACGCCTTCGAAGGGCGCGACCGCCTCGCCCATCTGGCGGGGGGTGAGCGGTTCCACCTGCTCGGCACGTCGGGCACGGTGACCACCCTCGCGGGGCTGCATCTCGGTCTGGCGCGCTACGACCGGCGACGCGTCGACGGCTTGTGGATGGCCGACCACGACGTCGCCCGAATGATCGACAGGCTGATCGGCTGGAAGTTCGAGGAGCGTGTCGCCAACGCCTGCATCGGCGCCGACCGCGCCGATCTCGTGCTCGCCGGCTGCGCCATCCTCGAGGCGATCCGGCGAGTCTGGCCCTCCGGCCGCCTCAGGGTGGCGGATCGCGGGCTCAGGGAAGGCATATTGAGCGAACTGATGTCGGAAGACGGTGCATGGCGCCGGCAGGGCTACCGGCAATGATGAAGAAAGGCCGTGGCGGCGCGGGCGGAGCGCGCGCGATGAAGGCGCGGGTGCGCAAGACCGGCCTGAAGAATTCGTCGCGGCGGTGGCTGGAGCGCCACTTGAACGACCCCTACGTACATCGCGCCAAGGCCGAAGGCTATCGCTCGCGCGCGGCCTTCAAGCTGATCGAGATCGATGACCGGCACCGCCTGCTTTCCCCGGGCAAGCGCGTCATCGACCTCGGCGCCGCCCCCGGCGGCTGGTGCCAGGTCGCGGCGGAGCGGGTCAGGTCGACGGACGAGAAGCCACTCATCGCGGCGATCGACTATCTCGAAATGGACCCGTTGCCGGGCGTCGCGCTGCTGAAGATGGATTTCCTCGATGCGGAGGCGCCGAGGATGCTGATCGACGCGCTCGGCGGAGCGCCGGACATCGTCCTTTCCGACATGGCGGCGCCGACGACGGGGCATCGCGCGACCGACCATCTCCGCACCATGCATCTATGCGAGACTGCCGCCGATTTCGCCATCTCCGTGCTGGTGACGGGCGGACATTTCCTCGCCAAGACCTTCCAAGGGGGGACGGAGGCGGCGCTGCTCGACAGGCTGAAGCGCAATTTCCGCTCGGTGCATCACATCAAGCCGCCGGCAAGCCGCGACGAATCGGTGGAACTCTACCTTCTCGCCAAGGGCTTCAAGGGACGGGATTGAGTTCCGGCAGCCTCAGCGCGCCCCGCTGCGTATCCTGAACCCCAGCCGCACCCTCTTCCCACCATGGCCGGAGACGGCACTGCCGGAAGCGGGAGGAAGGCCGAGAAAGGGCACAGCCGAAAAGGCCGCCAGCGCCGCGATGAGGAAAAAGGTCACGGAAAAATCGCTTGCGTCGAGGGCATGCCCGGAAGACCACGTTACCCCTTCGAGCACGCCACCCGCGATCGCAACCCCGAGCGCGATGCTCGTCTGCTGGGCGACGGCGGCGATGGCGGTCGCCTGGCTGGCCTCGACGTCGGCGATTTCCGCGAACACCAGCGCGTTGGACGAAGTGAAGAAGATGGAGCGGAGGAAGCCGGCTGCGAACAGGACACAGATGATGACGGAATGCGGCGTCGCGGCCGTGAAGAGCCCGTTGACCGCGATGAAGATCGCGCCGGCCACGGACGCGAAGATCAGCACGGAGCGGAATCCGGCGGCGCGGAGCACCGGCTTAGCCACGAATTTCATCGCGAAGGCGCCCATTGCCGAAACGAAGGTGAGCAGGCCCGAATGGAAGGGCGACAGGCCGAACCCGACCTGCAGCATCAAGGGCAACAGGAACGGCACGGCACCGGCTCCTATGCGGAAGATCGCGCCGCCGACGATCGCCGCGCGAAAGACGGGATTCACGAATAGCTTCGGGTTCAGGAGCGGATAAGGCGTCCGCCTCGCGTGCAGGATATAGAGCACTATCGAAAGGCAGCCCGCGGCAAGCGTCACGACGCCGATGACCGGCGGCAGCGCCGGCAGGCTGACGACGGAAAGGCCGAAGACGACGCCGGACGCCGCGATCGCCGAAAGCGCGAAGCCCACGATATCGACAGGCGCGCCCCTGCTGCCGGGAACCTGCGGCAGCACGAGGCTCGCAGCGACGATGCCGAGAATGCCGATCGGCAGGTTGATAAGGAATATCCAGTGCCAGGAGAAATAGGTGGTGATGAAGCCCCCTATCGGAGGCCCCATCATCGGGCCGATCAGGGCGGGAATGCTGAGCCAAGCCATCGCCGACACCAGTTCCTGCTTCGGCGTGCTGCGCACGAGCACCAGGCGCCCGACCGGCGTCATCATCGCGCCGCCCATGCCTTGCAGGAAGCGCGCCAGCACGATCGATCCGAGCGAGCCGGAAACTGCGCAGGCGAGCGAGCCGACGACGAAGACGCCGATGGCGATGCGGAAGATGTTGCGGGCGCCGAAGCGGTCGGCCATCCAGCCCGAGATCGGGATGAAGATGGCGAGCGAGACGAGATAGGCGGTGAGCGCGAGCTTGAGTGCGATGGCCGTCGTCCCGATGTCGGCCGCGATCGCCGGGAGAGAGGTGGAGATCACGGTGGAATCCATGTTCTCCATGAACAGCGCCACCGCGAGAACGACCGGAACGATGCGCCTGAACGCAGGTTTGTCTGCAGGCTGCGCACTTGACTGCCGGGCGGGACCGGCCGCGATCTCGGGCGCGCCCGGCGCCGCGTCCGCGCCGCCGGAGCGGCGCGCCTGTTCGGAATCAGCGAAGTCTTCCTGCATAGCCGGCTGATATAGGCCGCTTGTTCGCTGGAGGGAATGCGGTTGCGGGAAACCGGTTCGCGATGCTGGGGCGGCGGATCCTTGAAGGAGCGGCAAGCTTGACTATTTCAGAACGGAGGCTACAACGCGCCTCGTCATCCTTCCGCGCGCTACCGAGCGTGGCGGGCCACTTGTTGGGGAATAGGTTAACGGTAGACCCACGGACTCTGACTCCGTTAGTCCTGGTTCGAATCCAGGTTCCCCAGCCACGCATCTTTTTTTCCTTATTCTTCAATCACTTGTCATACATTAGAAGTTTCTAAGCGATACGCTGCGGGGCACCTGTTTGTGGCTCGTCATTAGTCGAGCTTTCCGGCAGGCCGTCCGGGCTGTCGCACCTTAAAAGCCAAGCCATTAGCGCCGAGGCACAAAGCGCGCCTAGCAGTTCCGCCACGATGAAGGCGGGAAGATCGATGGGCCGAATGCCCGCAAAGGTGTTCGTTAGGGCACGCGCAATTGCTACAGCGGGATTGGCGAAGGACGTGGACGCGGTGAACCAATAGGCGGCCATGATGTAGAGACCTGCCAGCCACGGCACGGCTTTTCTGTCGAAGCGAACGCCCGCAAGGATCGTCGTC
>JBQCFA010000349.1:0-10574 GCA_051959695.1 Rhizobiaceae bacterium | reverse complement strand
GCATGATCCCGTCCACGTTTCGGCGGCTCGACACCCCTCATCCGTCGCCTTTTTCTCGAACGTGCAGGCACGTTCGAGGGCGACACCTTCTCCCACAAGGGGAGAAGGGGGAGTGCTGCATCGCCGCTCCTGCCCGTCACTCCGATGCCGGGATCCCTTCCTCGCCCCTTGTGGGAGAGGATAGGGAGCCTCGGCGAGGCGGAGCCGAGCCGTTGGGCGAACTTGGTGAGGGGTGAGTGGCGCCGGCTCGAAACCCCTCATCCGACCTCGCTTCGCTCGGCCACCTTCTCCCACAAGGGGAGAAGGGGGAGCGTAGCATCGCCGCTCCTGCCCATCACGCCGATGTCGCGACCCCTATCCTCGCCCTTGTGGGGTGAGGAGCGGTCGGCCTTTGGGCCGATCGATCGACAACGATTTGTCGATCGAAGCGACGAGTGCCCGAAAGCCGGAGCCTCGCGAAGAGGCGGAGGACCGTCACCCGTGCCGCCAAATAAAAATGGCGGGCCGGAGCCCGCCATTTCCTTGCCGCCTGAGAATGCGCTCAGCTCGCGGCGTTCTCTTCCGCGGGAGCCTCGGCAGGCGCTTCGGGCGCGGCGACCAGTTCGGCGGCGGCGGCTTCGGCGTCGGCGCGCGCCTTCTCGATCAGCGCGATGCGCTCCTGCGCCTTCTTGCCGGGCTTCGCCTTTTCGGGGTTGTTGCGTGCGTCGCGCTTGGCGAGGCCGGCCTGGTCGAGGAAGCGGGAGACGCGGTCGGTCGGCAACGCGCCCTGGCTGAGCCAGTGCTTGATGCGCTCCTCGTTCAGCTTCACGCGCTCGCCGTCCTTGGGCAGAAGCGGGTTCCACGAACCGACCGCCTCGATGAAGCGGCCATCGCGCGGCGAACGCACGTCGGCGACGACGACGTGGTAATAGGGGCGCTTCTTGGAGCCCGCGCGGGCCAGTCTGATCTTCAATGCCATTTCGTTTCTCCTAAAGGCGTTGTCTGGACTGATTTGCTAGCGGCCGGTTTCGGCCGGGGAGGGAAGGGTGGTGGTCTTGCCATCGCCGTTTTCGGCGGCGATCTGCTCGTGATGGCGGATCACTTCCTTGACGACGAAGTTGAGGAATTTTTCCGCGAAGTCCGGGTCGAGATGCGATTCCCTGGCCAGGCGGCGCAGGCGCTCGATCTGCTGCTGCTCGCGCGACGGATCGGCCGGCGGCAGTCCGTGCGTGGCCTTCAGGACGCCGACGGCCTTGGTGCAGCGGAAACGCTCGGCGAGGATATGGATCAGCGCCGCATCGAAATTGTCGATGGAGGCGCGGTATTCCAGAAGCTGCGCCCTGACCTTCTGCGCTTCGTCGTTCATGTGCTCGTCCCCGTTCATTTCTTCCGGCCGAAGCCGGGCAGGCCGCCCGAGCCGCCCAGACCAGGCAAGCCCCCCGGAAGCTTCGGTCCGCCGAGGCCCGGCAATCCCTTGGGCAACCCGCCCGGCAAGCCCTTGCCGAGACCGGAGGCGCCGGCCTGCTTCTGCAGGGCCTCGAGCTGCTTCGGGTCCATCTTCGACAGGTCCGGCATGCCACCCATTCCTGCCCCGCCGGGCATCAGGCCGCCGAGCCCCATCTTCTGCGCCATGCCGCCCATCAGGCCGCGCATCATGCCGGCGCCCTTCCCCTTGCCGCCCATGGCCTTCATCATGTCGGCCATGCCGCGATGCATCTTCAACAACTTGTTGATTTCGGCGGCGTCGGTGCCAGAGCCGGCGGCGATGCGTTTCTTGCGGCTGTGCTTGAGGATGTCGGGGTTGGCCCGTTCCTTCTTCGTCATCGAGGAGATGATGGCGAGCTGGCGGCCGAACATCTTGTCGTCGAGGCCGGCGGAGGCCATCTGGTCCTTCATCTTCCCCATGCCCGGCATCATGCCCATGATCCCGCCCATGCCGCCCATCTTCTGCATCTGGCGGAGCTGATCGGCGAGGTCGTCGAGGTCGAACTTGCCCGACTGCATCTTCTTCGCCATCGCCGCGGCCTTTTCCGCGTCGATGGTCTCGGCAGCCTTCTCCACCAGGCTGACGATGTCGCCCATGCCGAGGATGCGGTCGGCGATGCGCTTCGGATGGAATTCCTCCAGCCCGTCCATCTTCTCGCCGGTGCCGATCAGCTTGATCGGCTTGCCGGTGACGGCGCGCATGGAAAGAGCGGCGCCGCCGCGGCCGTCGCCGTCCATGCGGGTCAGCACGAGGCCGGTGATGCCGACGCGCTCGTCGAAGGAGCGGGCGAGGTTGACGGCGTCCTGGCCGGTCAGCGAATCCGCGACCAGCAGGATCTCGTGCGGGTTCGATGCCTTCCTGATGTCGGCCATTTCGGCCATCAGCGGCTCGTCGATATGGGTGCGGCCGGCGGTGTCGAGGATGACGACATCGTGGCCGCCGAGCTTGCCGGCCTGGACCGCGCGCCTGGCGATGTCGACCGGCGTCTGGCCCGCGACGATCGGCAGGGTCGGGACATTCGTCTGCTCGCCGAGCTGGCGGAGCTGCTCCTGCGCGGCGGGGCGGCGGGTGTCGAGCGAGGCCATCAGCACGCGCTTGCCCTGGCGTTCCGAGAGCCGCTTGGCGATCTTGGCCGAGGTCGTCGTCTTGCCCGAGCCCTGCAGGCCGACCATCATAATCACGACAGGGGCGGGCGCGTTGAGATCGATCGTCTCGCCCTCGGCGCCGAGCATCTCGACCAGCTCGTCATGGACGATCTTGACGACCATCTGGCCGGGCTTGATCGACTTCACGACGGCGGCGCCGACGGCCTTCTCGCGCACCTTGTCGGTGAAGGATCGCACGACCTCGAGCGCGACGTCGGCCTCGAGGAGCGCGCGGCGAATCTCGCGCAGCGCCGCCGAAACGTCGGCTTCCGACAGCGCGCCGCGGCCGGTAAGGCCGTTCAATATCGAGCCGAGGCGCTCCTGAAGCGATTCAAACATCCAATTTCCTCTTTCCCGGAGCAGTTCGCCCGAGAGGTAGTGCTTCCGCGCCAATGTTGAAACCCGAGCACAAAGCCGAAAGTCACCCGGGGGCGCACAGCGCTGCCGGGTGTTGACCTCCGGGATCGGTCTGTCGATACGTCCCGGTCGGCGGCTCGGAGTTTTCACTCGTCGCGGAATTCGCCGCGTCTAGACAGGAAAACCGGCGCGGAGTCAAGGTTACAGGTAGGGCGATCCCCCTAAAGGCGACGCGCGACGTCCGGCTTGTCGTCGCCGGTCGCGTCGGTCGCGCCAAAAGCGAGTTCCACCGGCAGCGGCGCTTGCGCGGCGAGCGGCGAGAAATTTCCGGATTCGGCGAGCGGCACCCGCCTCTGCCGTGAAATGCGCCAGCCGACGAACAGGCAGAAAAGGACGGCGATGGCCACCGCCACCCACATGAAGGCGCCGGTGCCGTAAACGGGGGTAAGCATGGTGGCGATGGCGGGAATGATGCAGCCCGAAAGCGACCAGGCGAACAGCATGGTGCTGGCAAGCGTCACCAGATCGTCCTTGTCGGCGCGGTCGTTGGCGTGCGCGCTGGACAGCGAATAGATCGATTCCGTCGAGCCGCTCCAGACGACGTAGATCAGCATCATCAGCCAGAGCGCGCTGCCGTCGAAGTGGCTCGCGGCCAGCCCGCCCAGCACAACCAGCGCCGAGGCGGTGACGATGACATAGCGGCGGTCGGTGCGGTCGGAAATCCAGCCGAACGGTATCTGGAAGAACAGCGTCCCGACCGGCATGGCGAAGAGCAGCAACGCGACATCGCCCTGGCTGTAGCCGATCGCCGCGGCATGGATGGGCGTGAAGCCGGAAACCATCATCGACAGGCCGCCGACGGCGAGCATGCCGGCGACGCCGACAGGCGAGATCGACCAGGCGCGGCGGAAGGCGACCGACGCCGATTTCGGCGGCGGCGGCGGCCGAAGCCGCGTCATGCCCACAGGCAGGAGCGCCAGCGTGGCGAAGGCGATGCCGACGACGGGCGCCGTGTCGCTGGAAAGGTCCACGAAGCGCAGCAGGAAGGCGCCGACGCCGAGGCCCACTTCGTAGGTGACGTAGAAGGCAGCCATGACGCGGCCGCGGATGCGGTTCTCCACCGCGTCGTTCAGCCAGCTCTGGGCGACGATGAACAGGGCGGCGATGGCGAAGCCGTAAAGCGTGCGCGCCGCCGTCCAGACGATCGGATGGACGCCGGCCGCGATGGCCACGTTGGAGAGGATGATCAGCGCGCCGACTGTCATGAAGGCGCGGGCGTGGCCGACGCGGCGCACGATCAGGCCCGTCAGCAGGCAGCCGGCCATGCCGCCGGCCGACAGCATGGTGAGGATGGCGCCGGCCCAGGTCGGGGCGAAGCCGCCGGCGTTGAGGCGAACGGGGATGTAGGCGAAGAGTAGGCCGTTGCCGATCGCGACCAGGCCCGTCGCGGCGATGACGCTGGCGATGGCGACGAGCGACGCCGGCCCGGCATGGCCGGTTCCGTCCTCGTGCAGAATCTCTGGCGCGGTCTGGTTCATCGACCACCAGTTAGGGGCAATCGCGGCCGATCCTTGAGCGCCAAAAGCGACACCGGCGCGGTGGACCGGCGAATTGCAGACTGTGGATCAAGAAGGATCGGAGGCTGGAGCTCAGCCGCCGTTCGCCCTCAGCGCCGTCGAGGAGAGCGGGGAGCGCGGGCCGTGGATGAAGGTCCATGCCGGCGGCTTCATGCGGGCGAGGAGCGGCGCGTCCTTCTCGTCGACGCGGGCATAGTCGAACGCCTTGGCCATGGTCGAGGACAGGAAGGAGAGCGTCGAGCCCGGCCGGTCCATGACCGCGATCGGAAAGGTCGTGGCGATCCGGCGCCAGCGCTGCCAGCGATGGAAGTCGCGCAGGCTGTCGGCGCCCATGATCCAGACGAAGTCGACGCCGGGATTGCGCTGGCGGACCAGCGCCAGCGTGTCGGCCGTGTAGCGGACATGATGGCTGGCCTCGAAGGCGGTGACGACGATCCTCGGGTCGCCGGCGAATTTCTCCGAGAGGCGGATACGTTCGGCAAGCGGCCTCAGGTCGTTCGCGCTCTTCAACGGGTTGCCCGGCGTCACCATCCACCAGAGCCTGTCCAGCCTCAGGCGCCGCAAGGCGGTTTCGGCCACCAGCGCGTGGCCGGCATGCGGCGGGTTGAACGAGCCGCCGAAAAGGCCGATCGCCATGCCGCGCGTCGCATGCGGCATCTGCAGATGGGATGCCATCGACCGGTCGGTGCGCCTAACGGTGGTCACGCGTCACTCGGTGCTTGACTGAAACCGGACGGATAGGCCTTTGACGAGCGAATTCGCCACCGTGCAGATCGCCTCTGCGCGTTCCACGACGGCCGTGGCGGGGCTACCGTCCAGGGTCCGGCAATCGACCGTCATCGTCGCCGAGCGGGCGATCAGGGGTTCTCCGTCCAGTTCTATGGTGACGGAGACGGATATGTTGGAAAGCTGCACGCCAAGTTCGTGCGCCGCATAGCGCAGATCGTTGCAGAAGCAGCCGCCCAATGCGAGGCCCAGGAGCTGCGCGCCATTGAAACCGAGCCCCTTGCCACCCGCGCGGCCCTCCGGCCGGTCGACGACAAGGGTGTGTCCGCCGGCCCAGCCCATTGCCGCTTCCGTACCCGGCACACTGCTCAGTTCCACGGTCGCGGTTGCCATGGCGCCGGTCCTATGCCCGCACCTGTCCGGAACCGCGCACGCGGTACTTGAACGAGGTGAGCTGCTCGACGCCGACCGGCCCGCGCGCGTGCATCTTGCCGGTGGCGATGCCGATCTCCGCGCCCATGCCGAACTCGCCGCCATCGGCGAACTGGGTCGAGGCGTTGTGAAGCAGGATGGCGGAATCGATCTCGTTGAAGAAGCGTTCCACGGCGCCGGCGTCCTCGGCCACGATGGCGTCGGTGTGATGCGAGGAGAAGCGTTCGACGTGATCGATGGCGCCACCGACGCCGTCGACCAGCTTCACCGAGATGATCGCATCGAGATATTCCGTCGTCCAATCGGCGTCGGTCGCCGGCTTTGCGGTCGGATAGAGCCCGCGCGTCTCGCCATCGGCGCGTAGCTCGCAGCCGGCGGCGGCAAGCGCATCGAGGATCGGGGCAAGGTGCGTCGACGCGGCCGCGCGGTCCACCAGCAGCGTCTCGGCGGCGCCGCAGATGCCGGTGCGGCGCATCTTGGCGTTGACGGCGATGGCGACCGCCATGTCGAGCTTCGCCGATTTGTCGATGTAGAGATGGCAGATGCCTTCCAGATGCGCGAAGACCGGCACGCGCGCCTCCCTCTGCACGCGCTCGACGAGGCTCCTGCCGCCGCGCGGGATGATGACGTCGATCGAGCCGTCGAGACCCTTCAGCATCTCGCCGACGGCGGCGCGGTCGATGGTCGGCACGAGCTGGATCGCCTCTGCGGGCAGGCCGGCCGCACGCAGCCCTTCGACCAGGCAGGCGTGGATGGCGGCCGAGGAGTTCGCCGAATCCGAGCCGCCGCGCAGGATGACCGCGTTGCCGGACTTGAGCGACAGCGCGCCGGCGTCGGCGGTGACGTTCGGGCGGCTCTCGTAGATCACCCCGATGACGCCGAGCGGCGTGCGCACGCGCTCGATATGAAGACCGTTCGGCCGATCCCATTCGGCAATGATTTCGCCGATCGGATCCTTCAGCGCGGCGATGGCGCGGATGCCGTCGGCCATGGCGCGGACGCGGGAAGGCGTCAGCTTCAGCCGATCGAGGAACGAACCCGCCAACCCGGCCCTGCCGCCTTTCTCCATGTCGATCGCATTGGCGGCCATAATCTCATGTTCCCGGCGCAGGATCGCTTCGGCCATGGCTTCCAGGGCGGCATTCTTCGCCGCGGGACCGGCAATAGACAGCGGATGTGCCGCCGTCCTCGCGTCTTCGCCGAGCCGGCGCATGATGAGGGCGACGTCGTCGCTCTTTCTTTCCAGGGTCTTCAGCATGGTCAGCCTTCCGCCTTTTCCCTGCGCGCCGGCTCCGTCGGAGCGGACACGACCAGATCGTCGCGATGCACCATGGCGCCGCGCGTCTCGTAGCCGAGCGCGGCTGCGATCTCGGCGCTCTTCAATCCCATGATCTTTACGGCATCCGGCGCATCATAGGCAACGAGGCCTCGCGCCACCTCGCGTCCGCTCTCGCCGACGATCGCTACCGTCTCGCCACGCGCGAAATGGCCTTCCACCTCGCGGACACCCGCCGCCAGCAGCGATTTTCCCGACAGGAGCGCTGCCACGGCGCCCGCGTCCACATGCAGCCGACCGGCCGGCTCGAGCTGGCCGGCGATCCAGCTCTTGTAGCCTCTCACCGGCGTGTCGCTCGGCTGGAAGAAGGTCGAGCGCTCACCCTCGTCGATGGCCGAGAGCGGATGCAGCCGATCCCCCGACGTGACGATCATGGCGGTGCCGGCGGCAGTGGCGATCTTGCCGGCGTCGAGCTTGGTGCGCATGCCGCCGCGCGACAGTTCCGACGCCGCGATGCCGGCCATCGCCTCGATTTGAGGTGTGATGCGTTCGACGAAGGGGATGTGTCTGGCCGACGCGTCGAGCGCCGGGGGCGCCGTGTAGAGCCCGTCTATGTCGGAGAGCAGGACGAGCAGATCGCCGCCCATCATCGTGGCGACGCGCGCCGCGAGCCTGTCGTTGTCACCGTAGCGTATCTCGCTGGTGGCGACGGTGTCGTTCTCGTTGATGACGGGCACGGCCTTCATCTTCAGCAGAGTCGAGATCGTGGCGCGGGCGTTCAGGTAGCGGCGGCGTTCCTCGGTATCGCCGAGCGTGAGCAGCACCTGGCCGGAGCGCAGGCCGCGGCGCGCCAGTTCCTCCGACCAGGCGCCGGCAAGCGCGATCTGGCCGATCGACGCGCAGGCCTGGCTTTCCTCGAGCTTCAGCCGCCGGCGGCCGATGCCGAGAAGCGAGCGGCCGAGCGCAATGGCGCCCGAGCTGACGACCAGCATGTCGACGCCGGCATCGGCCAGCGCGGCGATGTCGTCCACCAGCGAAGCCAGCCATTGCCGCTTCAGCCCGGCCTCGCGGTCGACCAGGAGGGCGGAGCCGATCTTCACCGTGATGCGACGATAGGATGAGAGGGGTTTCATGTGCGGCCTGCCTTCCACACTGCATGATGGGGCGCAAGCATCTCTTATTTCTCGCCTTTCGAGGGGGCGCCGGCACCCTCAGCATCCTCCGACCCCCGCGCCTGCTCCACTACCTCCATCAGCGCGCGCAGCGCCTCGTCCAGCCCCTCATGGGTCGCCGCCGAAAGAACCAGCGGCGCTCGGCCGGCCGCCTTCTTCAGCTTCGCCGCCTTCTTCCTGCGCTCGGCCGCATCCACCGTGTCGGCCTGCGACAGCGCCACGATCTCGGGCTTGCCGGCGAGGCCATGGGCGTAGGCTTCCAGTTCGCCGCGGACGGCGCGGTACGCAAGAGCGGGATCTTCCTCCCGCGCCGAGACGAGGTGCAGCAGTACGCGCGTGCGCTCGACATGGCCAAGGAAACGGTCGCCGATGCCGACGCCCTCATGCGCGCCTTCGATGAGGCCGGGTATGTCGGCCAGCACGAATTCGCGGGCGTCGATGCGGGCGACGCCGAGATTGGGGTGCAGTGTCGTAAACGGATAGTCGGCGATTTTCGGCTTGGCCGCCGTCACCGCCGCAAGAAATGTGGATTTGCCGGCATTGGGCAGGCCGACCAGCCCGGCATCGGCGATCAGCTTCAGGCGCAGCCAGATGGTGCGCTCCTCGCCCGGCAGGCCGGGATTGGCCCGGCGCGGCGCCTGGTTGGTGGAAGACTTGAAATGCTGGTTGCCGAAGCCGCCATTGCCGCCGGCGGCGAGGCGGTAGCGCTGGCCGACGGCGGTGAGGTCGACGATGAGTGTCTCGTTGTCCTCCTCGTAGATCTGGGTTCCGGCCGGCACCTTGAGCGTCACGTCGGCGCCCTTGGCGCCGGTGCGGTTGCGGCCCATGCCGTGGGTGCCGGTCTTGGCCTTGAAATGCTGCTGGTAGCGGTAGTCGATCAGCGTATTGAGCCCGTCCACCGCCTCCACCCAGACATCGCCGCCGCGCCCGCCGTCGCCGCCGTCGGGGCCGCCGAACTCGATGAATTTCTCGCGGCGGAAGGAAACCGAACCGGCGCCGCCGTCGCCGGAGCGGATGTAAACCTTTGCCTGGTCGAGGAATTTCATGCGGTTGTCGCCATTTCGTTGCGCTCTCCTAGCGCATGGAGGGAGGAATTTGAATGCCCCTTGTCTTCCTGCCCCGGGGCAGCCTTCGCCCCAGCCGTCTGGAGAGGAAAGAGACTCAGCCCTTCGGCCATGTCCGCAATCCGACCCAGGTCTTGCGGTCGAGCGTGTAGCGTTCCACCGGCGTGCGGCCGGCGGTGATGGAATCCATCATGCCCTGGCCGGAATACTGGAAGCCGCATTTGTGGATCACGCGGCGCGAGGCGCCGTTGATGACACGGCAGGCGACATGCAGCACCTCGATGCCGGTGGCGCGGAAGGCGAGGTCCACCAGCGCGTGCGCGGCCTCCGTCGCATAGCCGTGGCCCCACCAGGGCTCGCCGATCCAGTAGCCGAGTTCCAGCCCGCGCTCGGTTCCGTTCAGACCGGCGCAGCCGACGAAGGCGCCGCTTTCAGCGATGGTGACGGCATAGACGCAGCCGGCGCCTTGCCGCACCGAGGCCATGCCCACGAAGGCGCGACCTTCCCTGACCCCGTAAGGATGCGGCATGCGCGCCAGCATCTCGGCGATGCGGCGGTTGTTCGCCAGCCTCGCCAGATCGGGGACATCGTCCTCGTGCGGCGGGCGCAGCACCAGCCTTTCGGTGACCAGCACGGGACAGTCGATCCTCAGACTTTCGTCTTCGCTGTCTTCCTTCACGACAACCATTTCAAGTCTCCCATCGTGTCCGTTCAGGCGGCGTCCCTGCGGGGCGAGGATGCCCGGGCCGCCGCGAAAGCCTCCGCCGTCAACACGGTGTCGCGCCCGGGTACCCTGGCCTGGCGCGAGCGCGACCAGATTCCGCTGTCGCCGGTTTCCACGAAGCCGAGCTTGCGCTGCACCGCCAGCGCAGCGGGGTTGTCGAGGAAGACGGAGGAGCGGACGACGGAGAGGCCGTGCCGGCTGAAAGCATGGTCCAGCAGGCAACCGGCCGCTTCCGTCATGAAGCCATGCCCGTGCCAGCGCGACCCGAGCCAGTATCCGAGCCGCGGCGTTCCATCGCCGTCCTCGGGCATCTCGACGGAGACAACGCCGATCAGCCTCTCGCGATGGATGGTGAACACCATGTCATTGGGGCGGCCGCGCATATCGGCGATCCAGCCTTCGGCATCCTCGAGCCGATAGGGATGCGGTACGGAAGCGAGCATGCGCGCGACATCCCACTCCGACAGCCAAGCGGCGATATCCTCGGCGTCCGGCATCGCCGGTGGCCTCAGGGTGAGGCGGGACGTGACCAGAACCTGCATGGTTCCCTCCAGGCAAAGAAAAAGGGGAGATGGCGACCCATCTCCCCTGATCCTTTTTCTGGCCTGTCCAGAACACCGGTTCCCGAGATGGGGC
>JBQCFA010000348.1:0-2927 GCA_051959695.1 Rhizobiaceae bacterium | reverse complement strand
GCTTACGCCGCTTGGATTCCACGTCGAACGGCCAGTCTTCCGCGAGGGCGGCACACCCGACGTGGAGAACCTGTACGCGCGGCTCGGGGGCGGTGGAAAACATCTCATGTTCGCCGGCCACACGGATGTCGTGCCGCCGGGCGACGAAAACTCCTGGAAGCACTCGCCCTTCACGGGAGAGACCGAGAACGGCTTCCTCTACGGGCGCGGCGCCGTCGACATGAAAGGCGGAATCGCCTGCTTCGTCGCGGCGGTGGCCAGGCATATCGCCGAACACGGCCGGCCAAAGGGTTCGATCTCGCTCCTGATCACCGGCGACGAGGAAGGACCGGCGATAAACGGCACCGTCAAGCTGCTCGAGTGGGCGGCGGCCATGGGGGAGAAATGGGACGCGGCGATCGTCGGTGAGCCGACCAACCCCGAAGCGATCGGCGACATGATGAAGATCGGGCGGCGCGGCTCGCTTTCGGGCACAATCATCGTGCGCGGCCGCCAGGGCCATGTCGCCTACCCACACCTCGCGGACAATCCGGTGCCCGGCCTCATCGCTCTTGTCGAAGCCTTGATCGATCCAGCTTTGGACGAAGGCAGTCAGGAGTTCCAGCCGAGCAATCTCGAGGTTACGACCATCGACGTCGGCAATCCGGCGGCAAACGTAATCCCGGCCAGAGCGACGGCCTCGTTCAATATCCGATTCAACGATTTGTGGGACGCGGAGCGCCTGCGTGGGGAAATCCGCGGCAGGCTGGAACGGGGGGCGCGGAGCTCGAAGTTCCGGCCGGGCAAGGAGCTGCTTGATTTCGAAATCCAGTGGCGCGACCGGCCGAGCCCGGTCTTCCTGACGCGGGACCAGGGCCTGATCGACGCGTTCGCCGGATCGGTCTCGGCCGTCACGGGACGCCGGCCGGAGCTTTCGACATCAGGCGGCACTTCCGATGCCCGCTTCATCAAGGATTATTGTCCGGTCATCGAATTCGGCCTCGTCGGCCAGACCATGCACATGGTCGATGAACGGGTAGCGCTTTCCGACCTCGAGACGCTGACCGCCGTCTACCAACGATTTCTGCGTGACTGGTTGATCTGAACGATGCCGTCCGCCGAAGAAATCCAGCAGTACCTCTACGGTACATGGCGCATGATGCTCGGCAAAAGCGACGGGCTGCGCGCGCTCGACATCTCGGTCGATGGCTTCTGGAACTCGTTCTTCGCCATCGTGATAGCGCTACCGGCGCTGGTCGTGAACTGGGTCACGATCGCCGACAGCTACGGCGACATGGCACAAAACCTCGACGATCGGTTCGCCATTTTCATGCGGCTCGCCGTCATCGACCTGGCGGCTTGGCTCCTGCCGCTGGCGGCGTTTGCCGCGATCGCGCGACGGGTGCGTCTCGCCGACCGGTATGTCCACTACGTCGTCGCAAGCAACTGGGCGACCGCGATCATCGCATGGCTGATGCTGCCGCCGGCTATCCTGCTCCTCTTTCTGCCGGACGCGACCGACACGGCATGGTTCCTGTCGATGGTGATCTTCATCGCCTCGCAGATCTTCGTATGGCGTCTTACCAACGTGGCGATCGGCAAGGGCGCGGCAACAGCCAGCGCCGTCTACGCGGGCATGTTCGCCGCGTCGGTAGCTATCCTTCTCGTGCTGCAGTGGCTGCTCGGGCTCACATAGCAAGCCGACCGCCGGGTCAATAATCCACCTGAACCAGATAAAGCCCGTCGGGCGGCGCGACCGGCCCGCAGGCGGAGCGATCGCAGGCTTCAAGAGCGGCCCGGACGTCCCCCGCGCTCCACGCGCCCTCGCCGACGCGCTTCAGCGTGCCGACCATCGAACGCACTTGGTTGTGCAGGAAGGAGCGGGCCGTCGCGCGGATCTCGATCGCATCTCCGGTGCGAACCACATCCAGTCGGTCGAGGGTCTTCACCGGGCTCTTCGCCTGACACTGCGCGGAGCGGAAGGTCGTGAAATCGTGCCTGCCGACGAGCGTCTGCGCGGCTTCGTGCATGGCCTCGGCGGCGAGCGGCTTCGGAATCCACCATGCATGCCGTCGCTCCAGGGCCAGCGGCCCGCGGCGATTGATGATGCGATAAAGGTAATGCCTGCGCACGGCCGAGAAGCGGGCGTCGAAATCGTCGTCGACGAGAACGGAAGCGAGCACCGCGACGGTCTCGCCCGCGTTCGCCAGATGCGCGTTGAGGGCGTCGCGCACGGTATCGGCGGACCATTCCTTGGCCAGGTCGAGATGCGCCACCTGGCCCAGCGCATGTACGCCCGCATCGGTGCGGCCGGCGCCGCGCAACGTAGCCGCTTCGCCGCAGAATGCCGCGATAGCCTGCTCCAGCGCCGCCTGCACCGAGCGCGGGCCGTCCTGCCTCTGCCATCCGGCGTAGGGGCTGCCTTCATATTCGATATCGAGGCGATAGCGCGGCATGTCAGCGGCCGACCGGGCCGCGAGGGCGCGGCGTATTCGCACGGATCGCCAGCATGCTCATGCGATCGCCGTTCCCTTTTCGATCTTCGCGCCGCGCAGGAAATCATCGGCGCGCAACGTCTTCCCGCCGGCGCGCTGCAATTCTTCGAGACGCACCGCTCCGTCGCCGCAGGCAACGGTCAACTTGTCATCCAGCACCTCTCCCGGTGCTCCACGGCCTTCCCCGATCGTCGACCGCAACAGCTTCACGCGCTCCGTCCCGCCGCCAATGGGCATCTCGCACCAGGCGCCCGGGACAGGAGAAAGGCCGCGTATATGGTTATGCACCGCCGCCGCCGGCCGATGCCAGTCGACGCGCGTCTCGCCCTTGTCGATCTTCCTTGCGTAGGTCACCCCCCTCGCAGATTGGGGAGAAAGAGCGACGCTGTCTTCTTCCAGGGCCAGCAGCGCGCGCACCATCAGACCGGCGCCGACGACCATCAGTTCGTCGTG
>JBQCFA010000347.1:0-4147 GCA_051959695.1 Rhizobiaceae bacterium | reverse complement strand
GACCGCCTCATCCAGCGAATAGCTCTTGTTGCGGTCAATGCCCTCGCGGCTCTTGGCAACGCGTTTTGCAATCTTGGTCATCGATCAGCCCACCACTTCCAGGCCCATGGAGCGGGCGGAGCCCTCAACCATGCGCATAGCCGCCTCGACGTCGTTGGCATTGAGGTCCTTCATCTTGGCTTCCGCGATCTCGCGCACCTTGGAGCGGTCGATCTTGCCGGCGCTGACCTTGCCGGGCTCCTTGGATCCGGACTTGAGCTTCGCCGCCTTCTTCAGGAAATAGCTCACCGGCGGGGTTTTCATCGCGAAGGTGAACGACTTGTCCTGGTAGTAGGTGATGATCACCGGACTGGGCGATCCCTTCTCCATCTCCTGGCTCTGGGCGTTAAACGCCTTGCAGAATTCCATGATGTTAATGCCACGCTGGCCAAGCGCCGGGCCGATCGGGGGCGACGGCGTCGCCGATCCGGCCGGAACCTGGAGCTTGAGCTGGCCCGCAACTTTCTTAGCCATATCTCTCTGCCTTTTACATCATGCCGGCCAATCCCACGAGGGGCGAACCGGCGGTTGCAGTTGGTGGTCCGGAAAGTCGCGGCCGGCCAGGCCGCGTTTCCTCCCACCGCTTCGGCCCGGCTTGCACCCGGCCCTTCGCACGCCGCAAGTGCGGCCGCGAAACGTTCGGTCAGGTCTTCTCGACCTGGCCGAATTCCAAGTCGACGGGCACCGCGCGCCCGAAAATCGAGACTTCCACCTTGAGCCGTGAGCGCTCTTCGTCGACCTCCTGGACCGAGCCGTTGAACGAGGCGAACGGACCGTCGGACACCCGTACCTGCTCGCCAATCTCGAAAGTGATCGACGGCTTCGGCCGCTCGACGCCTTCCTGCACCTGATGCAGAATGCGCTCAGCCTCCGCGTCCGTTATAGGCACGGGCTTGGAATCGCCAAGGAAACCAGTCACTTTCGGCGTATTCTTGATAAGGCTGAACACCGCGTCCGTCAGGTTGGCACGAACCAGCACATAGCCTGGAAAGAACTTTCGCTCGGCGTCGACCTTACGGCCGCGGCGCACCTCCACCACCTTCTCAGTCGGCACGACGATCTGTTCGATCTGGCCGCCAAGCCCCTTTTGCTTGGCCTTGTTCTCGATGTCCTCGGCGACCTTCTTCTCAAAATTCGAGTAGGCGTGGACGATGTACCAGCGCGCAGTCATTTCAGATTCTCTCCGTAATCGCCGGTACTTATCGCCCGAGGCCGAGAATGAACTCGACCGCCAGACTCATGATCTGATCGGCAGCGAAGAAGAAGATCGCCGCCAGAAAGGCCATCGCGATCACCATCAACGTCGAAATCAGCGTCTCCCGCCGGGTCGGCCACGTGACCTTGCCGCCTTCCGCCCGCACCTGCTGGAGAAAGGTGAAGGGATTCGTCGTTCTTGACGCCATATGCCGCTCTTGCCGCTCTTAATTTCAGCGTCCGGTATGCCGAACCGCCTCGCCTGAAGCCGGGAGCCCGGCTCTTTCGGCCGTATCGGTCACAAAAATCGCATTCACCTGCGAACCGCGCACCCGAATCGGTCGTATTTTTTCCACGCAATTCAGGCGCGTCAAGCCGGATCCCCGGCCCTACGCACCTTTCGTGCCTCGCTACATAGAGGCTGGCGCGGCCCGACGCAAGCCCCGAGCCTGCAAAATTCAGATATCGGGAAGCCGGCTCTACCCTGTCGGCTTGCGTCTGAAAAGACCCACCGCCCCGACCACCAGCCAAACAACCATCAGCGCAAGGAGAAATGGCCCCGTCGCGAGCATCAGCCAGCCCATCACGCCCATCGTGTAGAGCATGGATCCCAAATCAATACCGGCGAACAGGCATGGGTGTGCCGACCCTTCATCGAGCCGGCATCCCAGCGAATTCGCGATCGTCGCGGCAAGCGCCACGCTGATGAACGGCGCGGCCGCCAGAAGCGTGAGCGCAAGCAGCAGGCCCAGGCCAAGGCTGCGGGACGACCTCATAACGCATCTATAGCGGTGACACGACCAGGAAAGCAAAGCTGCCAGGACGACGATCGCATCTCGCCGAGAGATTTGGGAGCTTCCCGATTGGGCGCCCGAGACGGACCGGATCAAGGAACCGATGAACGCCGCATCCGTTTCTCCGACGTTTCACCGGAGAATATATTATGGCTCGCATTCAAATCATGGGTTTCTGCCTGGCTACCGCTTTGGCCTGTGGCAGCGCCTACGCGGATGACGCCGCTCCGCCCGTTCCCCCGCAGAACGGCATGAAGCTGTCCCAGTTGATCGCCAAGGTCGAGGGCCGCGACAAGTTCCAGTATATAAAGGACGTCGAGTGGGAGCAGGAAGGCTACTACGAGGTTACCTACTACACGACAGACAAGGCCAAGGTGGAGATCAAGCTCGATCCCGTGTCCGGCCAGCCGAAATAGCAGTTTCGACAAAAATGCCGCGCCGGATCACGGACGGCAGACGCGGGAAAGGCCGGTAGCGTCCTTGAGATGATGGCAGGGGCAACAGGGCTCGAACCTGTGACCTGCGGTTTTGGAGACCGCCGCTCTACCAACTGAGCTATACCCCTATCGCAGACATGCCTCGCAAGCGCGGCGACGTCCGGATAGTCCGTTCGTCCTGCGTTTGCAAGTCACTGCCCTGAATCTTCTACGCCTGTCGCCTCCGGCGTGCCGGGCATTGCCGTTGTAGGTGACGAGGCGGCTGAAGCATGCGTTACCCGCGGACTCATCTAAAGTTTTCATCGAGGAGCTATGCTGGTCTCCACGACGGCGAGTGGGCTCATGGCGCGCTGCTGCATCGAACTGGCGTAGCATCGAAGCTTGGCGATGATCTGGGAGCGCTTCGCGAGACAATCATCAATTAGCCCCGGCGTTATCGACCCGATGGAACTGGTGGCAAAGGGGATTCCCGAGTCGGAACTGAAGGCCAAGGATTTCTGTCTGTCCGTCACCGGAAGAACGGCGGCCGCCGAAAGACACCCGAAGATGAGGCCGTGAAGCCTGTTCGTGACCAAGAGGGAGCAGGCCTTGATCTCGGCGATCGCGTCCTGCCAGGTCAGTGGCGCCAGGTAAGGTATACCGAACTGCGCTGCAACCTTTCTCATGGCGCTTTCATCTTCCGTGCAGCATGTGGTCATCAGGTGGATTTCGCGCCCATTTTGCCTGGCGTGAGTGACTAGCGGGCCGATGTCGGCGATGCCCCGGCCGGTCGCGGCCACGATAATGCGGCGAGGGTTCGCGTCCTTCGGAGGAACTTGGCGCGCATCCTTTTCTAGCATGAACACGCTGTCGGCTCCCAAGGTGGACGGAACGCCCAGCCGATCCAGAACAGACTGGGAGATACTGTCGCGCACTATCAGCGGGGCCTTTAGCCGCGAGAAATACCTACGTAGAGAGCGTCGGGAGTTATAGGAGCCGACCTTTGCCTCGATGGAAAATGGGTAGGCTTGGATCACCGTATTGTGCCTGCGAATGGCTTCCAGCGTACCGAACATGGAGATGCCTACGCGCATGCCGCTCCAATGTGCGCCCCCGACGATAAAGACGGCCTCATAGTTGCTGAAGCGAGACGCTTCGTCGTATTTCCGGTTGGCTAGTGATTTGATGATCCCAGCTTGAATCGCCGGCCAAAGCCGGATCGACTTCGCGAGGTTTGCCAGGACTTTGGGGCCATTTCCCGCGGCGAAGGTCTTGCCGGCCAACGTAAACCCAAGCCGACTCGAGGTGCCGAAGGCGGCGAGACGTATCTCGTCCACCGGCAGGAAGCCATGTGCATAGACGTCGAGGACGTGGTTTGGAAAGGCACTTCGCAGATCCGCAATCGTCGCGTGCAACAAGGCAAAATCGCCCAGATTGCCCTTGAGATTTGCCCCTATAACGGCGATTGAGCGCTTCATCAGCGACTTTCCGAGCTGGCCCAAAATGCGAAGGGCGGCCATGTGGCCGCCCTTCTACACCTAGGGTCACATGCGGATCGCGCCAGTTATTCCTTGATCGAAACGACGACGCCGGCGCCGACGGTGCGGCCGCCCTCGCGGATGGCGAAGCGCAGCTTCTCCTCCATGGCGATCGGCACGATCAGTTCCACGTCAACCGTCACGTTGTCCCCCGGCATCACCATCT
>JBQCFA010000346.1:0-6626 GCA_051959695.1 Rhizobiaceae bacterium | reverse complement strand
CGACGAGGTGCGCATCGAGATGAAGGACAGGGCCGGCCGTTCCATCTTCGGCGCCATCGAGCAGACGGTAGAGAAGTACGAGCGGTGAGCGAAAGATGGCGGTAGTTGCGCTCGACCACATTCAGTTGGCGATGCCACGTGGCCGCGAAGACGATGCGCGCGGCTTTTTCGTCGATTTGCTCGGCTTCGTCGAGGAGCCGAAGCCGGCAGCACTTTGCGACACGGGCGGTCTGTGGCTCAGGGCCGGGGCGGTTCGGGTCCATCTTGGCGTGGAGGAGCCGTTTCGCCCGGCGGCGAAGGCGCATCCGTGTTTCGCCGTTGATGACCTTGACGCCATGGAGGCTCGCCTCGAGGAGCGGCGGATCCGCGTGCGGCACGATGATCGCATTCCCGGAGTGCGTCGCTTTTTCGCCGAGGATGTCTTTGGCAATCGTCTGGAGTTCCTGCAAGCATGAGTGAAAAAAAGGAATTCGCTTCCCAGGGCGATCTCGCCGAGAAGAAAATCTCCTTCACCGAAATCGGCCGTGATCTCTGGGCCTTTACCGCCGAGGGCGACCCGAACACCGGCGTCATTATCGGCGACGACAGCGTGATGATCGTGGATGCGCAGGCGACTCCGAGGCTCGCCGGCAAGGTCATCGAGAAGATCAGGACCGTCACCGACAAGCCGATCAAGCATGTCGTGCTCTCCCACTATCACGCGGTGCGCGTGCTCGGCGCGTCGGCCTATGCCGCGTCGGAAATCGTCATGTCGGAGATGGCGCGGGCGCAGGTCGTTGAGCGGGGGCAGGAGGACTGGGATTCCGAGTTCGGCCGCTTCCCGCGCCTCTTCGAGGGTCATGAATCCATTCCGGGCCTGACCTGGCCGTCGCTCACCTTCAGCGACCGCATGACGGTTTATTTCGGCAGGCGCCGCGTCGACCTGATGTTCCTCGGCCGCGCCCATACGGCCGGCGACATCGTCGCCCATGTGCCCGACGAGAACGTCATGTTCACCGGCGACATCGTCGAATACAAATCCGCCTGCTATTGCGGCGATGGGCATTTTTCCGACTGGCCGGCAACGTTGGAGGCGGTGCGTGCTTTCCAGCCGGACGCGATCGCGCCCGGGCGAGGCGACGCTCTGGTCGGCGCGAGGAAAGTCAATGAAGCACTTGATCTGACGAAGGATTTTGTCCTGTCAACTTATCGTCCCGTCGCGCGGATCGCGCAAGGCGGCGGCTCGCTCAAGGAAGCATGGGACGCCTGCCGCGCGGCATGCGACCCGAAATTCGCCAGCTACGCCATCTACGAGCACTGCCTGCCCTTTAATGTCGCCCGCGCCTATGACGAGGCGCTCGGCATCGACAACCCGCGCATCTGGACCGCCGAGCGCGACAAAGCGATGTGGGAGGAGTTGCAGGGGTAGGCAAGCACGTTGGGGGGTAAGGTGAATTGGAACCTGAACACGATAGGAGCAGCCACATTCTTGATTGGGTTGGTTCTGTGGACCATTGGAGGGATGATCAGCTTCCGCACGCGCTATGACGTGCACAACAGGTTGGCTCGCGTGAATTTCGATCCGGGTGGAGAACCCGCGAAGGTCAGCGAGGAAGAATTAGAAGCGGCCTACTTCAAGAATCCCAGTTCACGCTGGTGGTGCATCACCGGGTTTTCGGTAGCGATAGTCGGCATGGGGATGTTGATGGTCAGCATGGCGATCGACGGTGATTCCATGGGAATATTCGGTGTTGTAGCACTCATATACATGGCATTCCGAGTTTACAGGGCGGCGACGGCACGGTGACTTCTTGAGGCCCGAGTCCCTGGCAGCGTGGTCTGTGCGGCATCGGAAGATCGAAGAGGGAACAGGAAGGAAATGGGCCTTGTCGAGCACAATCGGCTTATGGCGCGCAACAATCGTTGGGCAAACCATGTGCTCCTGCGGGCTTGCGCCGAACTCGATGCGGCCGACTTCACCGCCCGACGCACGTCGTTCTTCCCCTCCATCGCGGCGACGCTGTCGCACAATTACTTCGTCGACAATTTGTACGTCGACGCATTGGAAGAGGGCGGGCTGGGTCTTGCCGTATTCCGCGACGAGCGTGTGTTCGGTCACGCGTCGGAAGTGATCCCGCTGCAGGCAAAGGTCGATTGGCGTCTCATTCGTTTTTGTGACGGCCTATCGGAAGCTGACCTGCCGCGCAAAGTCGTCACCGACCGCGGCAACAAAGGACAATTGCAGGAGCGCATCGACAGCATCCTCGCACATCTCTTTCAGCACCAGATCCATCACCGCGGGCAGGTGCATGCCATGCTCGCCGGAACAAAGGTGAAGCCGCCGCAACTCGATGAATTCTTCCTCGATTTCGAGCGCGCAGCCGACATAGACGACGCTCTGGCGGAGGGGCGGTAGTGCCTCGCTATAGCTACGAGCCTTTCCCGTACAAGACCCCGCCGGAATTGCGCGGGGCGAACCCCAGCCGCTACCCGGTGGTGATCGTCGGCGCCGGGCCGGTCGGGCTTGCGATGGCGATCGACCTCGCGCTGCACGGAGTCCGCTCCGTCGTGCTCGACGACAACGATGTCGTCTCGCTCGGCAGCCGCGCCATCTGCTGGTCGAAGCGCACGCTGGAGATCTTCGACCGGCTCGGCGTCGGCGATCGAATGGTGGAGAAAGGTGTCACCTGGAAGGTCGGGCGGTTGTTCCACCGTGACAGTGAGGTCTGGAACTTCGACCTGCTGCCCGAGGCCGGCCACAAGATGCCGGCCTTCGTCAATCTCCAGCAGTATTACGTCGAGCAGTATCTGGTCGAACGCACGGCGGATTTTCCGGACCTGATAGACCTCAGGTGGAAGAACCGCCTCGTCGGGCTGGAAAGACGCGCCAATGGCGCGCGCGCGGTGGTCGAGACGCCCGACGGCGCCTACGATCTGGAGGCGGACTGGCTGGTCGCCTGCGACGGCGCGCGGTCTTCCGCGCGTGCCCTGCTCGGGCTCGACCTGGAAGGCCAGGCCTTCGAGGAGCGCTTCCTCATCGCCGATATCGAAATGAAGGCGGATTTCCCGTCCGAGCGCTGGTTCTGGTTCGAACCGACCTTCCATTCCGGTCGCTCGGCGCTGCTCCACAAGCAGCCCGACGACATCTACCGCATCGACCTTCAGCTTGGGCCCGACGCCGACCCGGACGAGGAGAAGAAGCCGGAAAACGTCGTTCCGCGCATCGAGAAAGTGCTTGGCCATGGCGACTTCATCCTCGACTGGGTCTCCGTCTATACCTTCCAGTGCCGGCGGCTCCGGAACTTCGTCCATGACCGCGTGATCTTCGCCGGCGACAGCGCCCATATCGTCTCGCCGTTTGGTGCGCGCGGCGGCAATGGCGGCATCCAGGATGTCGACAACCTCGCCTGGAAGCTGGCGCTGGTGCTGAAAGGCGAAGCGCCGGAAACGCTGGTCGCGACCTATGAGGAGGAACGCGTCTTCGGCGCCGACGAGAACATCCTGAACTCCGCTCGCGCCACCTCGTTCATGACGCCGAAATCGAGGATGGAGCGGCTTTTCCGCGACAGCGTGCTTAGCCTCGCCGGCCGGCACGATTTCGCCCGGCGGATGGTCAATTCCGGACGCCTGTCGAAGCCCTGCTCGCTCGCCGGCTTCTCGCTGCAATCGGAAGCGGAAGGCGAGGGCGGGGTTGCGCCGGGCGAGGCGATGCCGGACGCGCCTGTCGGAGGCGGCAAAGGCGATTGGCTGTTGAACCATTTCGGCGGACGCTTCGCCCTGCTCGCGGTCGGGACGGAACTGCCCGACGAGACACCGGCGGGGGTGGAACGCGTTGTCCTTACGACCGATCCTGCCAGGCGGCGTGGCAATGCCGACACTGTCTTGTTCGACACGGACCGGATGGCGACCGCTCGCTATGGCGCCGGTGTGGTCTACCTGGTGCGACCCGATCAGCATATCGCGGCGCGCTTCCGGGAAGTGCCGCCGGGCGGGCTCACGGCTGCGCTGGCAAGGGCGAAGGGGAGGATGCTTGCATGAGCGACGAGCAGGAGATCGGGCGCGACCGTCTCGGTCCCCATGGCGACGAATTCTACGAGGCGCTGATGGCCGCGCATGACGGGCTCTCCTTCGAGGAAGGCGCGGCGCTCAATGCGCGGCTGGTGCTGATCCTGGCCAATCTCGTCGGCGAGCCCGACAGGCTGAAGCTGGCCCTGGCGGCGGCGCGCAAGGGAGTTTCCTGATTTGATGGACAAGTCGCCTGTGCCTGTCCGGTCGGCCAGGATGCTGGCCGAACTCGACGAGCTGCGCCGTATCGGCGGCGTCGGCATGGGCGTCAGCCGGATGGCCTTCAGCGACGCCGATATCGAAGCACGGATCTGGCTGGCCGCGCGGATGAAGGAGGCCGGCCTTCAAGCCGTTACCGATCCGTGGGGAAACCTCTTCGGCCTGCCGCCGGGGGTGGGGAAGTGCCTGCTTGTCGGCTCCCATAGCGACACCCAGCCGCTCGGCGGCTGGCTCGACGGCATCTACGGCGTGGCGTGCGGGCTGGAGCTTGCCCGCGCCGCGCTTGAGGTTGGCGGCCCGCGCATCGCCGTCGTCTCCTTCCAGGACGAGGAAGGCCGCTTTGGCGGCCTGACCGGAAGCGCGGTGTGGGCGGGCGCGATGACCGGGGAGGACGCCGACCGGCTCACCGACGCGCAAGGGACCGCGCTTGCGGAGGCGCGTCGCCGCGCCGGTGAAATCTCCGAAGTTCGCGAGGTGCCGCCGGCGTTGTTCTCGGCCTATGTCGAAGCCCATATCGAGCAGGGTCCGGTGCTCGAAAGCGCGGGTGAGACGCTTGGCGTGGTGGAGGCGATCGTCGGGGTGCGTTCCGCCACGCTGGCCTTTGCGGGTGAGGCGAACCATGCCGGCACGACACCCATGCCGCTCCGCCGCGACGCCGTCCGCGGCTTCTATCATTTCGCGAATGAACTCGAGGCGGCCTTTGCGCCGCTGGTGACCGAACGCACGGTGTGGACGCTCGGGCGGATCGTGGTCGAACCGAACGCCCCGTCGATCGTGCCTGGATCGGCCACGGTTTCGGTGCAGATCCGCGACCCGGAAACCGCACGCCTCGATCGCCTGCTGGCCGAGGCGCTTGCCGTCGCCGGGCGTGTCGCCAGGGCCCAGAGACTGGACCTCTCCGTCAGTGCCGGTTTCACCGCCGATCCGGTGCCGATGGATGGGCGCATGACCGACGCGCTTGCCGTGGCGGCGGAGCGGATAGCGCCCGGAAGCTGGCGCCGCATGCCTTCCGGCGCGTTACACGACGCAACCAATGTCTCGCGCGTCCTGCCGGCGGCGATGCTCTTCGTTCCCTCGATCGGCGGCATCAGCCACAACCCCGACGAGGATACGAAGCGGGCCGATCTGGAGGGTGGGTTGCTTGCATTGGCGGCGGCGATCCCGGCATTGGCTGCGGCTTGAGGCCTGTCTGTCGGAAACGCGCCCGCCGCGATCTTGACCGGATAAATAAATGTAGCTACATAAATCCGACATGAAAATTGTCTGGGATCCGCCCAAGCAGCGCTGGACGTTGGACAATCGAGGGCTGGATTTCAACGACCTTACCGTCGAATTCTTTGAGAGCGCCGTGGTGACCGGAGCAAGGCAAGGGCGGTTCAAGGCCACCGGTGTATGCCGAAGTGCGATCGTCACCGTGATTTTCAGACCGCTGGGCAGCGAGGCGATCTCGGTTATTTCGATGCGGCGAGCGAACCGTAGAGAAAGGAATCTCCATGGAAAGCCGTAAGCGCGGGCATATGGACTTGTCGGACGCCGAGGAAGCGGAAATTCAGCGGCAGGTCGCCGAAGATCCCGACGACTGGATCTCCACCGACGAAGAACTCGCCAACGCTCGGCCCTTCGCTGAGGTTTTCCCCGAGCTCGCCGAAAGTATCCGCCGGACGCGAGGTCGGCCGGCCGCCGAAAATCCGAAGAAACAGGTGACACTCCGTCTCGATGCGGACGTTCTGGAGCGTTTCCGCGCATCGGGGAGAGGCTGGCAGCGCCGCATGAACGAAGCGCTCAGAAAAGCGGCCGGCCTGTAAGTCACCCCACAGACCGGCCTGTTTCGCGCCGGCCTCCGGTCGGTCGCGCTCCTCCCTCTGGAAAAGGATTATTCCGCCGCTTCGACCTTGATGACGCCGCGGCGGATCTGGTCCTGCTCGATGGATTCGAAAAGCGCCCGGAAATTGCCCTCGCCGAAACCCTCGTCACCCTTCCTCTGGATGAACTCGAAGAAGATCGGGCCGATGACGGTCTTGGAGAATATCTGCAGCAGGATCTTGGTCGTGCCGCCGTCGACCACGCCTTCGCCGTCTATGAGGATGCCGTGCTTCTTCATCCGGTCGATCGGCTCGTCATGGCCGTTCACCCGGTCGAACGACATCTCGTAATAGGTCTCCGGCGGGCCGGGCATGAATTTCAGCCCCTTGCCGGCCAACCTGTCGGTGGCGTCGTATATGTCGTCGGTGCCGACGGCGATGTGCTGGATGCCTTCGCCATTGTACTTCTTCAGGTACTCTGCGATCTGGCTGGTCTCGTCCTTGGATTCGTTGAGCGGAATGCGGATCTTGCCGCAGGGCGAGGTGATGGCGCGCGAGACC
>JBQCFA010000345.1:0-6957 GCA_051959695.1 Rhizobiaceae bacterium | reverse complement strand
TCTGCTTGAGCTTGTCGATCAGGAATTCGATCGCGTCGGTCGTCCCCATCGGCGCCAGGATGCGGCGCAGCACGAAGATCTTCTGGAGGTCCTGCCGCGCAATAAGCAAGTCCTCCTTGCGTGTCCCCGACTTCAGGATGTCCATGGCGGGGAATATCCGCTTGTCCGCCACCTTGCGGTCGAGCACGATTTCGGAATTGCCGGTACCTTTGAATTCTTCGAAAATCACCTCGTCCATGCGGCTGCCCGTGTCGATGAGCGCTGTCGCGATGATCGTCAGCGAGCCGCCTTCCTCGATATTGCGCGCCGCGCCGAAGAAGCGCTTGGGCCGCTGGAGCGCGTTAGCGTCGACGCCGCCGGTCAGCACCTTGCCCGAGGAAGGCACGACCGTATTGTAGGCGCGGCCGAGCCGCGTGATCGAATCGAGCAGGATCACGACGTCACGGCCATGCTCCACCAGGCGCTTCGCCTTCTCGATCACCATCTCGGCGACCTGCACGTGGCGTGAGGCTGGCTCGTCGAAGGTCGAGGAGACGACCTCACCCTTCACCGAGCGCTGCATGTCGGTCACTTCCTCCGGGCGCTCGTCGATCAGGAGAACGATGAGGTAGCATTCCGGATGGTTCGCCGTGATCGAATGAGCGATGTTCTGCAACAGGACCGTCTTGCCGGTACGGGGTGGCGCCACAATCAGCCCGCGCTGTCCCTTGCCGAGCGGCGCGACCAGATCAATGACGCGCGGTGACAGGTCCTTGGTCGTGGGGTTCTCGACTTCCATCTTGATCCGCTCGTTCGGATAGAGCGGCGTCAGATTGTCGAAGTGGATCTTGTGCCGGATCTTTTCCGGATCCTCGAAATTGACCGTATTGACCTTGAGTAGCGCGAAATAGCGCTCGCCTTCCTTCGGCCCGCGTATCGGTCCCTCGACCGTATCGCCGGTCTTCAGCGAGAACCGCCGAATCTGCGAAGGTGAAATGTAGATGTCATCCGGGCCGGCCAGGTAATTGGCGTTTGCCGACCGGAGGAAGCCGAACCCGTCCTGGAGCACCTCGACCACGCCTTCGCCGACGATCTCCGTCTCCTGCATCGCGAGCTTCTTGAGGATCGCGAACATCAGCTCCTGCTTGCGCAGCACGCTCGCGTTCTCGACCTCCAGTGATTCGGCGAACGCGATCAGGTCGGTCGGATTCTTGCTTTTGAGTTCCTGTAGTTTCATTTCCTGCATGATGCGGGCTCATAAGAGAGTTCGGGGAGGTATCGGCAGCGCGATAATGCCTGCGTCGCCGGGATGTGGACATGGCGTCAGGCTGGGGAGAGATCGCTTTTTTATCGTTCCAGCCCGTAAAGGGCAAGCCGCCAATTCCGGCGTCGGATCAAAACGGCTTGACGACGACCAAGATGACGATCCCAATCAGCAACAATGTGGGGACCTCATTCATCATCCGCCAGTGCCGTGCGGACTTTTTGTTGCGATCTTCGGCGAACGCGCGCACCGCACCGGCATAATAGCCATGAATGGCCGACATCACGATGACAAGCGCGATCTTCGCGTGCAGCCAACCCGCCACGAACCAGCCGCCGCTCCAGGCAAGATAAAGGCCGAGCACCCAGACCGCGATCATTGACGGATTGATGATCGCCTTGAGCAGTCGTCTCTCCATCACCTTGAAGGTTTCCGATTGGACCGAGCCCACCTCCGCATCGGCGTGGTAGACGAATAGCCGCGGCAGATAGAGCATGCCCGCCATCCACGCGATCACCGCGATGATGTGGAAGGCCTTCAACCAGAGATACAGCATCAGCGCCTCGAGTTCCTGATCAGTCCGATCATTTCTTCCACATGACCCACCGGCGTCTCGGGCAAAATACCGTGACCGAGATTGAAGATCAGCGGGCCGTTTCCCAGCTCGGAGAGGATGCGGCCGACACCGTCGCGAAGCGCCCCGCCGCCCGCGACCAGCCTCAGCGGATCGAGATTTCCCTGTATCGGCCCGCCGAGCTGCAATTCGGCGGCCACAGATAGGGGAACCGTCCAGTCGAGACCGAGAGCTGTTACCCCCGTCTTCTGCCGATAGGACCGGCAAAATTCCCCGGATCCTCGCGGAAAGCCGATAATCGGCACTTCCGGAAACCGCCGCCGAACCCGGCTGACGATCTCGGCGACAGGATGGACGCAGAACCGCTCGAATCCTTCTTCGTCGAGCACGCCTGCCCAGGATTCGAAAATCTGCACCGCGTCGGCGCCGGCCTCGATCTGACGCACCAGATATTCGGCGGAAACCTCCGCCAACTTCCCGAGCAGCCGGACCATGGCCTCCGGATGGCGATAGCCGAACAGCCGGGCCGGCGCCTGGTCGGGCGTCCCATGCCCCGCGATCATGTAGGTCGCGACCGTCCAGGGCCCGCCGCAAAACCCTAACAATGCCGTCTTGCCCGGCATTTCCCCTCGCACTCTCGTCACAGTCTCGTAGACAGGGTCCAGCTGTTCATGGAAACCGCCGGTTGAAAGCCTATCGACGTCATCGACGGCAAGCGGTTCCAGGATCGGTCCCCGACCCTCCGCGAAGCGCACGTTCCGCCCAAGTGCATGCGGCACGACGAGAATGTCGGAGAACAGGATGGCCGCATCGAAGCCGAAGCGCCTGATCGGCTGCAGCGTTACCTCCGCCGCCAACTCCGGCGTGTAGCAGAGGTCGAGAAAGCTTCCGGCCTTGCTTCTCGTGGCCTTGTACTCCGGCAGATAGCGGCCTGCCTGGCGCATAAGCCAGACGGGAGGCGGTGACAGGGTTTTTCCCTGCAGGACGTCGAGTATGGGACGAGTGCGGTTCAAGGATTTCGCCCAGAATTCTTTCTAAAAGAAATTTCTTAGAATCTGATTCTGATTCTACGACTCTGTTGGCAGCAGGGATTATGACTTATTCCATCACCCCAGCGCTGAGGCGAGCCACCATATTGTCGCGCGCCCCGGTAGCGGCTGTGGACAGATCGTTGGATGACTTGGCAATCATGTTATTTTTCAATCGCTTGAATGGTTACCGGAATATTAAGTGGTCGGCACCTTTTGTGGAAATCGAGCTCTGTCTCCGCTATCCACAGGGGAGGCTGTTTGCTTCCCACATAGAGGGTGATTGTGGACAAATCGCCCTCTGATACAGTCGCGGTCCGTCCGCGGCAGATGCCGGGCCGGTTATCCACATTAGACCACAGGCCGGGCTTGGACATTGAGCAAACCGCAAAGCTTCTTCCATCTTCACCTTATTTCTGATGCCACGGGTGAGACGCTTCTTGCCGCCGGCCGCGCGGCCGCCGCCCAGTACAAGGACGCGCGCGCGATAGAACACATCTACCCGCTGATCCGTACGGAGCGTCAGCTTGCCAAGGTCCTCGAGGATATCGATCAGGAACCGGGTATCGTGCTCTATACCGTCGTGGACCAGGAACTGGCACGCCGCGTCGACGAAGGCTGTGCCGCGATGGGCCTTCCATGCGTCTCCGTCTTGGAACCGGTCCTGCTCGTCTTCCAGTCCTATCTCGGCACGCCGGCGGGGCGTCGCGTTGGAGCCCAGCATGTGCTCGACGCGGAATATTTCCAGCGCATCGACGCGCTGAATTTTACCATGGAGCATGATGACGGCCAGTTGCCGGACGATATCGAGCAGGCGGACGTCGTCCTGATCGGCATCTCGCGTACCTCGAAGACCCCGACTAGTATCTATCTGGCGAACCGTGGCATCAAGACGGCCAATGTTCCGATCGTGCTGGGCGTGCCGATGCCCGAAAGCCTAAATCGGGCGAAGAAGCCGCTAATCGTCGGGCTTATCGCCTCGGCGGAGCGCATATCGCATGTTCGCGAAAATCGTATCCTCGGCACCACGGCCGGATATGACGCACGAGCCTACACGGATCGCGCTACCATTGCCGATGAACTCGCCTACGCACGCCAGCTTTGCTCGCGGGGCGGTTGGCCGATGATCGACGTAACGCGACGCTCCATCGAGGAAACGGCGGCGGCGATCGTTGCGCTGAGAAGCAAGGCGCGTTAGCGGTCGAATGTATCGGGAACGTAGGTAAGACGTGAACCAGAAGATCATCCTCGCCTCCGGCAGTGCGCACCGCCGCATGCTCCTCGCCAATGCCGGACTGGAATTCTCGGTGGAGAAGCCGGACATCGACGAACGTGCCGTGGAAGCGGCGCTGGCCGGCTCGGGCACGAATCCGGAGGATGTAGCCGCCATTCTGGCCGAGGCGAAGGCGACCGGTGTCAGCGAACGGCACCAAGAAGCGCTTGTGATCGGGTCTGACCAGACGCTGTCTCTCGACGACGAACGCTTCCACAAGCCCGCCGATATGGAAGCCGCGCGGCGCCAGTTGCTGCGATTGTCGGGAAGGACGCATCAACTGAGCAGCGCCGTCGTGCTCGTTCGCGGCGGCGAGACCTTGTGGCGGCACCTGGCGGTCGCGCACATGACCATGCGCCGGCTCGACCCGGCCTACATAGGCCGTTACCTTTCGAGAGTCGGCGATGCGGCGCTTTCCAGCGTCGGCTGCTACCAGATCGAAGGCCAGGGCATCCGCCTCTTCGAGAAGATCGAAGGCGACTTCTTCGCCATCGTCGGGCTGCCCCTTCTGCCGCTGTTGGCCGCCCTGCGGCAGGAGCGGGCGATCGATGGCTGACAAATCGCGCCGTGCTTTCGTCTGCGGTCATCCGATCGCCCATTCGCGCTCGCCGCTGATCCATGGCTATTGGCTTGAGGAGCTCGGGCTTCGCGGATCTTACGAGCGTATCGACGTGGCGCCTGCCGAATTTGTGGGTTTTCTCCGCGCCATCGGCCGCGAAGGCTTTGTCGGCGGTAACATTACCCTGCCGCACAAGGAGGCGGCGTTCCGGAGCGTCGACAGGCGGGACGGAAGCGCCGAGGCGATCGGCGCGGTCAATACGGTCTGGTTCGATGCCGAAGGCGCGCTTTGCGGTGGAAACACCGACGCTTACGGATTTTCGGCCAATCTCGACGACCAGACGCCCCTCTGGCGTCAGGGCCACAAGGCGGTCGTTCTCGGTGCCGGCGGCGCTGCCCGCGCCATCCTGCACGCATTGAAGGGATCCGGCTACGGCGACATCCGTCTCGTCAACCGGACGATTTCACGCGCCGAAGAAGTGGCAAGCCAATTCCGGCCAGGCATTTCCGTACATGGCTGGGGCGACGTGGCGGGCCTTCTCGGCGACGCCGATCTGCTCGTGAATACGTCGTCGCTCGGCATGAAGGGTGCGCCGGAACTAAAGCTTGATCTCGAGCGCCTGCCCGCCCGGGCGGTCGTCGCCGACCTCGTCTACGTGCCGCTCGAGACGGAGCTTCTGAAATCGGCGAAGGCGCGCGGCCTGGCCACCGCCACGGGGCTTGGGATGCTTCTGCATCAGGCCGTCCCGGGTTTCGAGCGCTGGTTCGGCCGCCGACCGACGGTAAGCGATACCTTACGGAATCGAATCCTGGCCGACGTGGGGGTCGCCAGGTGATCATCCTCGGTCTTACCGGATCGATCGGCATGGGCAAATCCACGACTGCCCGCATGTTCGCGGAAGCCGGGGTTCCAGTGCATGATTCCGACGAGACGGTCCATCGGCTCTATTCGGGAAAGGCGGCGCCGCTGGTCGAGCGCCGGTTTCCTGGCACCACGGTGGACGGCGTCGTCGATCGCGACAGACTGGCGAAAGCCGTTTTCGGCAATGCCGCAGCGCTGAAGGAACTGGAAGACATCGTGCATCCCCTGGTTCGACAGGACGAGGAGCGTTTCCTGGAGGAACAGCGCGCCCGTGGAACGCCTCTGGTCGTGGTCGACATTCCCCTTCTCTTCGAGGTCGGCGCAGAAAGCCGTGTCGATAGGATAGCGGTGGTGAGCGCGCCCGCGGAAATCCAGCGGCGGCGGGTATTGTCCCGGCCCGGCATGACCGAAGCCAGATTCGAGGCGATCCTGGCGAAACAGCTACCGGATGCCGAAAAGCGCCGTCGGGCCGATTACGTCATCGACAGCGGCAACGGGCTGGAACCGGCGCGGCGTCAGGTCGAGCGGATCATCGGCGAACTCGGCAGCCTGACAGCGGGGAAATCGCTGCCCTTGTCCCGCTAGCGGTTGCCGGGCATGGTAAGGACTGGAGCCGATTCGATGCGCGAAATCATCTTCGACACGGAAACGACCGGACTGGACTCACGCGCCGACCGCATCATCGAGATAGGCGGCGTGGAGCTCGTCAATCGATTTCCGACCGGCAGGAGCTTCCATGTCTACGTCAATCCGCAGGGCCGCGAGGTCAATCCGGAGGCGCTCGCCATCCATGGCATCAGCAACGCGGACCTGATCGACAAGCCGACCTTCGACGCGATCGCGGCTGAGTTTCTGGAATTCATCGACGGGGCACGGCTGGTTGCCCACAACGCCCATTTTGATCTCGGCTTCATCAATGCGGAGTTCGAGCGTTGCGGTCATCCTCTGGTCGAGACGCATCGCATCGTCGATACCTTGGCGATCGCCAAGCGCAAGCATCCGATGGGACCGAATTCACTCGACGCGCTCTGCCGGCGATATGGGATAGACAACAGCCATCGCACCAAGCACGGCGCGCTGCTGGACTGCGAATTGCTGGCGGAAGTCTATATCGAGTTGATCGGTGGCAAGCAGGCGGCGCTCGGCCTGGAAGTCGCGGTGGCGGCGACGAAGGAGGTATCGACCCGCCGCGAAACGATCGCGATTATTGCCGAGCGCCCGGTGCCGCTGCCGCCGCGCCTGACGGAAGCGGAACTTGCCGCGCACGCGGCGCTGGTGGCCGAACTCGGCGACAGCGCCGTTTGGGCGGAAGTGCTGCGATAGGCCCTTTTCGGCCCGGCGCCATCCGGCTCAGGTGGCCTGCACCTTCTGGCGGGCCTGCTCCTCGGCCATACGCTGCTGGAACATCTGCGCGAAATC
>JBQCFA010000344.1:0-11557 GCA_051959695.1 Rhizobiaceae bacterium | reverse complement strand
ATGGGGCCAGTACACCGAGACGCAAGGCAAGGCCGGGGAGGCGGTCGACCTTCCCGCCGCAAAGGAATTGCTCGATCTCTACCAGGCCTAGCGTGTTTCCTCGACGAACGAGGAGCGTCGCGGCATCTGGGAGAAGATGCTGTCGATCTTCACCGATCAGGTGTTCACCATCGGCACGGTCAACAGCGTCTTCCAGCCGGTGTTGATCAATTCGCGCCTGAAGAACGTGCCGAGGGAAGGCGTCTATTCGTTTGCGCCCGGCGCATATTTCGGCATCTATATGCCCGATACGTTCTGGTACGAGGAAGCCGAGGCCAAGGCGCAGTGATCCGCTACATCGTCTTCCGCCTGTTCGCCGCCATACCGACGCTGCTTTTGATCAGCGCGCTGGTCTTTTTCATCATCCAGCTTCCGCCGGGCGACTACTTCGAGACCTATATGGCCGAGCTGCAGGCCCAGGGTGAAACCGTCGATCCCAACAAGATAGCGTATCTCAAGCATGAATACGGCTTCGACAAGCCGATGGTCGAGCAATACGGCCTGTGGGTGCTCGGGATGCTGCATGGCGATTTCGGCTATTCCTTCGAGTACGAGATGCCGGTGACGCAGGTCGTCGGCAGCCGCATCTATCTGACGATGCTGATTTCAATAGTCACCATCATCTTCACATGGCTCGTCGCCTTCCCTATAGGAATATATTCTGCAACACACCAATATTCCTGGAGCGACTACGGTCTTACCTTCATCGGTCTTCTCGGCCTCGCCACGCCCAATTTCCTGCTGGCCCTGATCCTGCTCTACCTTGCGAATATCTGGTTCGGCGTGTCGATCGGGCACCTGATGGATGCCCAATATCTCGGTCAGCCGATGAGCTGGGGCAAGTTCCGGTCGGTCGCCGAGCACATGGTGATACCGGTCATCGTTATCGGCACGTCGGGCACGGCCGGCATGATCCGCCGGTTACGCGCCAATTTGCTCGACGAGTTGCAGAAGCAATATGTCGTCACCGCGCGGGCCAAGGGAGTGCCGCCCCTGCGGGGGTTGCTGAAATATCCGCTTCGCATGGCCCTCAACTTCTTCATCGCCGATATCGGTGGCATCCTGCCTTCGGTCATCTCGGGCGCGGTCGTCGTTTCCATCGTGCTGTCGCTGGAGACGACGGGGCCCCTGCTGATCCGCGCGCTGCAGAGCCAGGACATGTATCTGGCCGGCTCGTTCCTCATGTTCCTCGCCGCGCTCACCGTCGCGGGCGTGCTCATCTCCGACATCGCGCTGGCGCTGCTCGACCCGCGTATTCGCCTGCAGGCGGGGAGGCGCAAGTGAGTTCGCCGCTGCCGCCGGACGGCGCGCCGATCTCGCATTTTGTCTCCGCCGAGCCTTTCGATCCGAAATCGGTGGAGAAACTTTCTCCGATCCAGGAGAAGGTCTATCTCGCCTCGCAGTTCCGCCTGATGTGGTGGAAGTTCAAGCGCCACCGCGCCGCGCTGGTCTCCGGCATTTTCCTGGCGCTGCTCTATGCCTCGATCCTAATCTGCGAATTCATCGCGCCCTATGCGCTGGCCGACAGGCACGCGGACAACATCTACATGCCACCGCAGCAGGTCCATCTTTTCCACGACGGCAGGTTCGTCGGCCCCTTCGTCTACGGCACGACCTACCACCTCGACATGGACGTGCTGAAACGCGAATACCCGATCGACCCGAACAGGATCGAGAGGCTCCGCTTTTTCTGCGAAGGCGACCCCTACCGCTTCTGGGGCCTTTTCGAGGCGAAGCTGCATCTGTTCTGCGCCGCGAAGGGCTCGCCCGGCGTGTTCCTGCTCGGCACCGATCGCCTGGGCCGCGACCTTCTCTCGCGCATCATCTACGGCACGCGCATCTCGCTGACGATCGGCCTCATCGGCATCATGATCTCATTCCTCCTCGGCATCTCGATCGGGGGGCTCGCGGGTTATTACGGCGGCTGGATCGATATCGGCGTGCAGCGTGTCATCGAGGTGTTGCAGAGCCTGCCGTCGATCCCGCTCTGGCTGGCGCTCGCCGCCATCATGCCGGTCGACTGGAGCCCCATCGTCGTCTATTTCGGCATCACCATCATCCTCGGCCTGATCGACTGGACGGGGCTGGCGCGCGCGGTGCGCTCCAAGCTCCTGTCGTTGCGCGAGGAGGACTATGTGCTGGCGGCGGAACTGATGGGGGCAGGGCCCAGGCGCGTTATCTTCCGCCACCTGATCCCCGGCTTCATGAGCCACCTGATCGCGTCCGCGACCATCACCATCCCGACCATGATCCTCGGCGAGACGGCGCTTTCCTTCCTTGGCCTCGGCCTCAGGCCGCCGGTGACGAGCTGGGGCGTTCTCCTGAACGAGGCGCAGAACATCAACGTCGTCGCGCTCTACCCCTGGCTGATATTGCCGGTCGTGCCGGTGATCCTCGTCATCCTCGCCTTCAATTTCCTCGGCGACGGGCTGCGCGACGCGGCCGATCCGTATCACACGGCATGGTGAGCGGCAGCTTGGTCAGCGTGCTTCGTCATTCTGGGGCAAGTCCAAGCGAAGCGAAGAGCGCGACCCGGGATCCATGCCTGAGCTTCGCCTTGCGACCGGCGGCCAAAGCTTGAATATAACAATATCAGAGGGTTGGCCGCGCATTCGGAATCAGACCGGCAGTCGCTTCGCCTGCCGCTTCAACGCTTCCTCAACCATGGCATCCGCTTTCTCGAAGGCAAAGTTCCGCTCCTTCAGATAGCGGATCAGCGCTTCCAGCGTCGCCCATGCCTGTTCGTCATGGACGAGGTGGTGGCTTAGGATGCCGAGCGGTGCGCCGTCGCGTTCGCGCGCCTGCCCGAGCCGGCGCAAGAGCTCGCCCATCGCCCACTCGATGGGCCGGCCGCGCCTTCCATCCGCCCAGTCGATGACGTCGACCTGCGTGTTGAGCTGCGGCAGGCAGGTGCCGTCCTCATGCCAGGAATTGGTGGAAAGCGCCGTGAAGCCGGCCTCGTGAAGCCGTGCCGCGACCCCGCGTGACAGGCGGTTCCAGGGCGGCACGAGGATGCCCGACAGCCGCTCGCCGAAGAGGCGGTGAAGCTTTGCGCGCCCCGCCTCGAGTTCGGCGAGGGTTTCTTCTGCCGGCCGCTCGCCGCCTAGTTCCATCGCCGGCAAGTCGTCCGGGGTATGCCGGCGGTGGGCGTAGCCGTGCACGGCCGGCGTCACCAGCGGCTCCTCAGCGATTGCGGCGGCCAGCGTCTCGTCCGCTTCCGCGGGGATCACGGCGAGCAGCAGCGGCACATCGTGTCGGCGCACGATGCCGAGGAGCCGGCCGAGCGCCGGCGTCGGCTGGATGGCGTCGTCGTCGCGCAGCCAGAAACGCGGCGTCAGCCCGGCTTTCTGCCAACGCTCGAGTTCCAGTTCGACATCGTGGAATTCGTTCATCCGGCGAACTCGGCCGGCGCTGTCGACCGCTGGAGCAGCGGCTCGATCGCGGCCTTCAGCGTTGCGGCCGCGCTGGCGATACCGTGCTCTCGCGCGACCTTTCCCGAACCATCTTTGCCGAGCCGCTTGCGCAGAGCGCCATCTCCGAGCAGCCGGTCCAGCACAGCGCGATAGGCCGGCGCCTCGGCTTCGGGAGCCAGCAACCCGCTTTTCCCGTCAGCGATGACGGTCGCGACATTGGCGACGTCGCAGGCGGCGACGGGAAGGCCGCAGGCGCCGGCTTCCAGATAGACCATGCCGATCGCCTCGCCGACCCCGGGCCAGGCAAGAAGGTCGGCTTCCTTCATCCAGCCGAGGACGTCGGCGTGGCGCAGGGCGCCGGTGAAACGGACGCGTTCCCGCGCGAAGGCGAACATCGACTCGACATTCGGCCTCTCCGGCCCGTCGCCCACGATGACGAGGTTCCACGGCCGATCGGCCAGGCCGGAAAGTGATTTTGCCAGAAGGGCATAGGACCGGACCTTCACGCCCGGCCGCATCATGCCGACGGCGATGATCACAGGCGCGTGCGGGTCCAAACACGATCCTATATCGATCGGCGAGGCATTCGCGTGAATGGCCTCGACATCGACGAAGGGCTCAAGCGCCACGACGTTCGTCATGTCGGGCAGGACCGTCCGCAGATAGGCATTGTCAGAAGGCTTCAGGCAGAAATTGACGGCGGCCAGCCGGATCGCATCCTCCACCGCCTGCCGCCCGTCCCGCCAGTCGGCGTCGCTGCCCTGGCGCGTGCGGCATGCTTCCACGGTCACATACGGAATGGAAAGCGCGCGTGCGACATGCGGGCCGATCCAGTCGGGCGCCTTGCAATAGGGGTGATAGGTCAGCCAGAGATCGGGACGGGTGCGGTGTCCGGACCGCACTTCCGCAACGACCCGTTCCGCCTCCGCCAGTCCCCGGTCCCGGAGCGCATGGAAAACCTGGCCGTCCGGATGCTTCTGGTAGGAGATGAAGGACGAGACGATGTCGACCTCGAAACCCGCGGTCTGCAGAGCGCCCACCATCAGCCGCGCGATCTCGCGGTCGCCCGATGCGATCATGTGATCGGGCGGCTTCATGGGGGCGTAGAAGGCGATCCTGCTTGCCATGGTCGTCACGTCGGCTCGGCTCGGAAGCGATGTACGCCACGCGGGCCGTGTCGGCAATCCGGCCGTCAGCGGTATTGGTCGGCCTGCTCACCCGCGAGCAGCCGTCTCAGGATGAGCGCCGAATTGCGCGCGCCTTCCAGGTCGAGCGCCGAGCGGTCGGGCGCCGGGCGGGACATGGACCGGTCGATGGCGGCGGCGACCGCCTCGGGCGTCTCGTCCTCGGCGCTGATCGCCTCGGCAAGGCCGCGCGCGGCGAGCAGTCGCGCCCGCGTGATCTGTTCGGTCTCGATGCCATCCGAGAACGGCACGACGATCGCCCTGCATCCCGCCCGATAGATGTCGGCGACGGTATTGTAGCCGACGCGCGAGATCGAAACCTGCGCCCCGGCGAGAATGGCCTGAAGATCAGGTAGGAACGCCTCCACAGTCACGTCTCCGTCGATATGGCTGTTGAGCTCCGCCCGGTGTTCGGCGGAGAACCTGATTCCGGTCAGGATTAGCCATTTTCCGTCGCGCATGATGGAGAGCCGCCTGGCCGCCGCCGCCGCCATCAGGAGCCGGTGTCCGAGCGCGCCGCCGCCGACCGACACCACGACATCGAATTTTCGGTCGGGCGCGGGCAGGGGATCCGGCGCGACGATGCCGGTATAGAGGAGTTTGCCGGATATCTCGCCGGCCAGCGGAAAGGTCTGCTCCAGCCGCACCAGATTCGGGTCGGCATGCACCAGCACATGGTCGAAATGCGCCTTGACGAGGTCCGCCGCCTCCCGGTCCTTGTGGGCCTTGGCGTTTTCCTGGAGGATGTCGCGCACCGAGGCGACGACGAGAGGCGCCCTGGTCCTTGCCTTGGCGCGTTCGATGAGCGGCAAGAGCTCGAAACGCATTTGCCGCCGCCCGAACGGGAACGCTTCCGTGACAAGCACGTCGGGCGTCGTCCGGTCGAAGAGCGCCAGGAGCATGTCGCGCCGGCGTTCCTTGTAGGCGTCGTCCACCGGATTGCCCTGAGCGTCCTCAAGTCGGTTGAAGACCTCGCCGCCGGCCTTTACGGGAGGCAGGTAGTGGATGCTCGCGCCCTTTATGTCGAAGCCCTCGATCGGCTCGCCGCCATAGGCGACGTCGACTTCGAAACCTTGGGCGACGAGCGCCCGCACGATGCGCGCGGCGCGGAAGACATGCCCGACGCCCTGCAGATGCTGCACATAGAAGAGGATGCGCGTCACGCGGCGGCCTTCTCGCCCCGCGTCCTCGCCGGAACGCCCATGCTCTCGAAGAGCGAGACGAGACGGCCAATGGCGGCGCGGTGGTCGAACTCCGTGTGGACGCGCTCGGCGCCCGCGTTGCCTAGCCTTTCGCGAAGGCCGGGATCGCCGATGGCGCGTGCCATCGCCGCGGCCAGCGCTTGCGCGTCGTCGGGCTTTACGAGCAGGCCGTTGACCTCGTCGGTCAAAAGTTCGGTGATGCCGGACACCACTGTCGAGACGCAGGCGAGACCCTGGCTTTGCGCTTCCACCAGCACGTTCGGCAGCCCGTCGCGGTCGCCGTTCGGCGCGATGCGGCAGGGCAGCACGAAGAGGTCGGACGACCGGTAGGCTGCGAGGACCTCGGTCTGCTCGCGACTGCCGAGAAAGGTAACCCGGTTTTGGAGCCCAAGCCTTTTCACTTGCGCCTTCAACTCCTTGTGCCGCTCGCCTCCTCCGATATGCGTCCAGTGCCAGGAAAGGCCGGCCGGGAGAAGCGCCAGCGCTTCGATCAGCGTGTCGAGCCCTTTCTTGGCGACCGCCCGTCCGACCGTCAGCAATTGCACCGGATCGGCCGCTTCGGAGCCGTCGCGGATGGAGACGCGACCGGCAAAGCGCGGAAACCGGGACAGGTCAAGGCCATGATAGACGAGGCTCACCTTTTCCGGATCGGCGGCGAGCGCTTTCAGATGGCCGGCGCCGCCCGCCGTGCAGGTCACCGTCCACTCCGCCGAAGCCAGCTTCTCGGAAAGCTCCCAGTCGGGGGAGGTCCAGATGTCCTTGGCGTGCGCCGACGCACACCAGCGAAGCCCGCGCATGGCCGCCGCGTAGCGCGCGACGGAAGACGGTGTGTGGATGAAGTGGCTGTATATCCAGCCGGCATTTTCGGGAAACTCTGCCGCCAATACCAGCGCCTGGCCGAAGCGGCGGCCACGATTGGGCGTGGGGTCGCGACGGAAATCGGCGATCCACTCCCGGAATGCCTTCCGGTATCCCGGCAGCTTCCGCGCGCTGCGCCATGCGCGGTAGACGCGCAACGGCTGCCGATGGAGATATTCCGGCAGATAGGTCACCGGCGCGCGGATATCGTCATTGATCGGATGCCGCTTGCCGTCCGTCGGATGCCGGAGCGAGAACAGCGCCAGGTCGAATCCCGTTTGCTCCAAGGCGTGGATTTCCTGGGCGATGAAGGTCTCGGAAAGACGCGGGTAGCCCTTCAGGACCACCGCGATCGAGGTCTTCATAACTGCGCGGCTTTGGGAAGGTGTCCCGCCGCTTCGGCCTCGAAACGGTCGAACAGGATTTCGGTGAGCGCACAGACCCGGTTGAGGCCCTCCATATCCGGCCGGGCGACGGCCTCCGAGGGCAGGGGACTGCGCATGAGCTGGTTGACGGCGGCACGGAACGCGGAGCCGCGCTTGGCCTCCTCGATGTCCAGCACGTCGACCCAGCCGAACTCCTCGGCGCGGTAGGCGCGGATGCTCTGCTCGCGTCTCGGCGCCGTACGAGGCACGAAGAGCGCCCGCTTGTCGAACGACATGACTTCGCAGAAGGTGTTGTAGCCGCACATGCCGACGACGGCGCGCGCATTCGCCACCAGCGTCTCAAGATTGGCGAGAAAATCGACGATCTCGACGTTGGGCACGCTCGTTGCGCGCGCCATGATCTCGAAGCGCTGGCCCTCGGTCATGAAGGGGCCGAGCACGAACAGGTAGCGGGTCTCCCGGTCCGGTCCCTGTTTGATGGCGTTGAGAGCCGCAGCCATCAGATCGTGGCCGTCGCCGCCGCCGCCGGCGGTGACCAGCACGAAGTCCTTGCCGTAACGCGCCGCTGTCCCGTCGTCGAGGTCGGGCAGCGAACGGCGCAGGAAACCCGTATAGCGTGTGCGCGACAGCACCGGCTCGCCGAGATCGATACCGGCCAGCGGATTGTAGAAGCTGCCCGGTCCGTAGATCCAGATCTCGTCGTAGAGCTCTTCGAGATAGTCGGTGATGTGCTTGCGCTCCCACTCCTCCTTGAGGAGTTCTGGCGCATCGAGCACGTCGCGCAGCCCGAGCACGCAGATGGCGCCTCGCTCCTTCAGCATGCGCAGTGTCGGCAGCATCTCGCGCGCCAGGCCGAGCGGCTCCTTGTCGACGATCACCATGTCGGGGTTCAGCCGGTCGGCCGCCTCGCGGATGATTGCCTCGCGTGCCGCGACCGTCTGCTCGAAGGATCGGGCGTCGCTTCCGGAGGCGTAATTGCCGTCGGAGAGCTTCTTCGCCGCCGACATCTGCACGTAGTTCACGCGCCGTTCGAAGGAAAATGCATCGACTACCGGGGAGCCGGAGATGATCGAGACATCGACGTTCGGGAAATGTGCCACCAGCGCATGCGCGATCGTGCGGCTGCGGCGCAGATGCCCCAATCCGAACGTGTCATGGCTGTACATCAGGATCTTGAAGTTTGCGGTCGGGTCCATACGCGCCTGACGTGACCAGGAAACACAAATCCGGCTTGATAGGCGAAATCCGGCCCGAGCGCAACGAAGGGCCGCTCGGTCTTATGCGGGCCCGTTGACGATGCCTGGCGCGAAAGAGGTGCGCTCGGTCCGCCTTCCGGCCAGCCCGGTCGAATCGATATGCCAGCGGAAAACGACGATTGTCCGTCGCTCAAGGCCTGCTATCGGGGGTGGAACCGTTGCATGGTGCGCGCATGAACGAGCACGATACGCCCTTGCCTGCGCCTGGCGTAGTGGCCGCCGAGCGCCCGGCGGCGCGCGAGGAGCGCATCGGCGTCGTGCTCGTCTTCCTGTCGGCGCTTCTGTGGAGCCTGGGCGGCACGATCGCCCGGTTCATCGAGACACCTGACCATTGGTCGGTGGTGTTCTGGCGCTCGGCATGGGCCGCCGCCTTCCTGGTCGCTTTCATGCTCTGGCGAGACGGCTTTCGCAAAAGCCTCGTCCTTTTCAGGGAAATGGGCCTTCCTGGCCTTGCCGTGGCGCTTTGCTTCGCCGTCGCCTCCGTTTCGTTCGTCGTTGCGCTGGCCTACACCACCGTCGCGAATATCCTGCTGATGCAGGCCGGCGCGCCGCTGATCGCCGCCCTGCTCGGCTGGTTGGCCTTCCGCGAGCCGGTTGGCGCGCTGACCTGGGCGGCGATCGCTGCCGTCATGTTCGGCATCACCGTCATGGTTTCCGATTCGCTTGGCGGCGGGATTTCGCCACTCGGCGACGGCCTCGCCTTCACCATCGCCGTCGCGCTCGCGGTAGCGACGGTCCTGACGCGGCGCTACGCCCATGTGCGCATGACGCCTGCCGTCTGCCTCGGCACTGTGATCGCCGGCGCGGCGGCGGCCTTCCAGACCAGCGATTTCGCGGTGACGGGGGCCGACATGGGCTTCCTCTTCGCCTTCGGCGCCATCAATCTCGGCCTCGGGCTCGCCCTTTTCGCCTCGGGCGCGCGACTGATCCCGGCCGCGCTCGCCGCGCTCATCGGCACGTTTGAGCCCATCCTTGGGCCGATCTGGGTCTGGCTGGTGCATGGCGAGGAGCCGTCGGAGCGGACGCTCCTCGGCGGCGCCATCGTCTTCGCCGCCGTTCTCGCCCACATCGCGCTGGAATTCAGGCGCCGCGCCCGGCCCCGCAGGCCGGGCGTCGCGGGACTGCCCAATCCTCATTGAGCCGGGCTTCCCCATCCGAGCCGGCCTTCGATTCGGAGCTTGTCGCACCGCAAAAAGGCCAATAGGCTCTCCACAAAAGGGTCCGCCGCGCCTCGGACGGGCCGATGGGGCCGAGAGAGAGGAGTTTCCGATGATCCGCAAGGCAATGCTGGCCGCTGCTGTCGCTTTGGCCGCCGTCTGGACGGGCCTGGCGCACGCCGAGGACCGCGTCGTCAACGTCTACAACTGGTCGGACTATATCGACGATTCGATCCTCAAGGACTTCACCAAGGAAACCGGGATCAAGGTCACCTACGACACATTCGATTCCAACGAAATCCTCGAGACCAAGCTCCTCGCCGGCGGCAGCGGCTACGACGTCGTCGTCCCGACTGCGAATTTCCTGGCCCGCCAGATCCAGGCGGGCGTGTTCCAGAAGCTGGACAAGTCGAAGCTGCCGAACCTGAAGAACATGTGGGACTTCATCTCCAAGCAGACGGCGCGCTACGATCCCGACAACAGCTATTCGATCAACTACATGTGGGGCACGGTCGGCATCGGCTACAACAAGAAGATGGTGCAGCAGGCGCTCGGCACCGACAAGATCGATAGCTGGAAGACGGTCTTCGATCCCGAGAGCATGGCCAAGCTGAAAGGCTGCGGCGTGCATTTCCTCGATTCTCCGACCGATATCGTCCCGGCCGCACTGCAATATCTCGGCCTCGACCCGGACAGCCACAAGAATGAGGATTTCGACAAGGCGAAGGAACTGCTTCTCAAGGTCAGGCCTTATGTGCGCAAGTTCCACTCGTCGGAATACATCAACGCGCTGGCCAACGGCGATATCTGCGTGGCGATCGGCTATTCGGGCGATGTGCTGCAGGCGCGCGACCGGGCCGACGAGGCCAAGCAGGGCGTCGAGATCGGCTATTCCATCCCCAAGGAAGGGGCGCAGATGTGGTTCGACCAGATGGCCATTCCCGCCGATGCCCCGCATGTCGCCGAGGCGCATGAATTCCTGAACTTCATGATGAAGCCCGAAGTGATCGCGAAGTCGTCCAACTACGTCTATTACGCCAACGGCAACAAGGCTTCGCAGCAATTCATCAATAAGGACGTTCTCGACGATCCCAACATCTATCCGACCGAGGAGGTGTTGCAGAAGCTCTACACGACCTCGCCGCTCGATCCGAAGACCCAGCGGCTCATGACCCGCATGTGGACCAAGGTCGTCACGGGCCACTGATCGCTTTCGCGCGCGCCGGTGGACAGCCTGCCGGGCGCGCTGATGACGAACGGCGAACAGGCGGAGGGGCCATGCCATCGTTAGGAAGCATCCGCCGCAGCTTCGCTCCGTGGAACGATCCCGTCGCGAAGCCCTATATCGCTTTCGAGAACGTCTCTAAGAAGTTCGGCGACTTCACCGCCGTCGACAACCTCTCGCTCACCATCTACGAACGCGAGTTCTTCGCGCTGCTGGGCGCCTCCGGCTGCGGGAAATCGACTCTCCTGCGCATGCTCGCCGGCTTCGAGGAGCCGACGGCCGGGCGTATCCTGCTCGATGGCCAGGATTTGCGCGGCATCCCGCCCTATCGCCGGCCGGTCAACATGATGTTCCAGTCCTACGCGCTTTTCCCGCATATGACGGTCGAGCAGAACATCGCCTTCGGCTTGAAGCAGGACCGCATGCCGAAGGCCGGGATCGCCGAACGCGTCGCCTCCATGCTGAAGCTTGTAAGACTGGAGCAATTCGCGCGGCGCAAGCCGCACCAACTTTCCGGCGGCCAGCGCCAGCGCGTGGCGCTCGCCCGCTCGCTCGCCAAGCGGCCGAAAGTGCTGCTCCTCGACGAGCCGCTTGGCGCCCTCGACAAGAAGCTGCGCGAGGAGACGCAGTTCGAACTGATGGACCTCCAGCATGAACTCGGCCTCACTTTCATCGTCGTCACGCATGATCAGGAAGAGGCGATGACCCTGGCCGATCGCATCGCCGTCATGGACAAGGGCGAGGTGATGCAGGTGGCAACGCCGGCCGAGATATACGAGGCGCCCGCGACCCGCTTCGTCGCTGATTTCATCGGCACGGTGAATTTGTTCGAGGGGA
>JBQCFA010000343.1:0-9202 GCA_051959695.1 Rhizobiaceae bacterium | reverse complement strand
CTCAGCCGCTCGCCATAGGCTCCCGTCTCTTCCATCCCGGCCTCCTAGGCGAGCTTGCGCCACGCGCCCGGGGAAATCCCGAACACGCGGGTGAAGGTACGGGTGAAATGGCTTTGGTCGGCAAATCCGCAGGCAAGCGCGATATCGGCAAGCGAAGTCTCCGAGCCCCGCAGGATATCCTTGGCGCGGTCGCACCGGCGCCTCACCATCCAATGATGTGGCGCCACTCCGACCGATTGCTTGAACGCACGCGCGAAATGCCGTGGAGAGAGCCCGCATTCAGACGCCAGCTCGGTCAGCGAAACCTGGCCAGCAATGTTGGCGTCGATGATCTCTTTTGCGCGCTGCTCGTTCTTTGGGGAAAGCCCACCGACGACCAGCCTGGCGATCTTGTGAAGGCCGCCGTAACGATGGGCAATGTGATTGGCGACGGCGAGCGTTGTGTGGTCGAGAAAGAGCTGGCTTGCATAATCAGGGTTAGCAAAGGCCGGCAATAACGTCGCGCTCAGCGCCGCGATCACGGGATCGTCGGCAGGCTTGTCGGACCGCATCTGCAACTCGGTGAACCGTTTGCCATCCTCCTCGGCGATCATGTCGAGCGCCGATTTCGGCAGGTAATACATCATGCAATTCGACGTCTCGCCGATATAGGAAGTGGGATCGGTCCGAAGATCGTAGAAGGAGGTCTGGCCGCCGAAGAACGGTATCCGGCCAGTGCCCCTGCCGTTGATCCAAAGCTCGTGTTCGATGCAGTCTTCGATCTGGTAGGCGACCAGATAGGCATCCTCGGTCGGGATGGACGAGGTCAGGCTGGGCCGTCGGCATTTGATATGCGTGACCGCGACTTCCGAGCGGCGCAACGTTTGGGTGACAATCGCCGGCGCGGCCTCCAGGTGGAAGTGCTCGCCCAGATTCTGGCCATAGACCCCCTGACTGCGCATCCCAATGCCCTCTCCAAGGGACTACAGATGAACCGACTGGCATCATCGACCCTTCGCCAGCGACGCTCAATAGGCCGACCGAAGCGTTCTAGTGGTCGCTCTGGAAGGATTCGTGCATGGCGGGGCTGTGTTTTGTCTAATAAGGACAAAATCGTCGGCGCGTACGTTTCAGGCAATAAGCGTCGACATTTGCTGGCGGCTTTGAGCAAAGGCCGGCGGCGCCGACTTGACAATCGCTACCCCATCCCTGGCTGGCGCTCGTGGCAGGTCTTTGTGCGTCGGCCAAACGCATTGTCATTGCTCCATCAGACGCAGAATTCGCTTGACCAGGGCTGCTGGTCTTCATATTTCATATTTTATAAAATATTGGATTCCAGATGAAGCTCAGCAGCCTTGCCGCGATCCCGCTCAGCGTAACCTTCGCGCAGATGTACGGAGGCGCGGACAAAGTGCCTGAGCAAGTACGGGTTCCGGCCGCGCATTTCATGAGGATTCCGCGATCGGGCCAGTACTCGACGATCGTTGTCGCGCAAAGCGACGACGGTCATGTCGGCTATGGAGAGTGTTTCGGGCTTCCTTATCCGCTCGGGGCGAGCAGCCTTGTCGACCATGTCGTTGCGCCCGCTCTGAAGGGTGTCGCGATCGACGATCCGGAGGCGGCGGCCAACGACCTGAGGCGCTACTTCTATTCCATGGGCCACACGCGCGGACCAGCCATGGAGGCGCTGAGCGGCGTCGATATAGCGTTGTGGGACCTGAAGGCGCGAGCCGAGGGCAAATCCTTAGCCGGCATCCTCGGAGGCAGCCCGGGGCCAGTAAATACCTATGTCAGCCCGGTGCCCTTCCGCCGCACGCCGGAGGAGACCGCCGACGACGCGCGGGCTTATGTCGAGGAGGGGTTCACCGGCGTCAAGCTCAAGGTCGGGCGCGGTGTCGCGACCGATCTCTCGCATGTCGCCGCCGCCCGCGAGGCGATCGGTAGATCCGTTCCGCTCTATCTCGATGTAAATTGCGGCTATGACGTCGAAACTTCGATCGCATTTGCAAAGTCCCTGAAGCCGTACGATATCGGCTGGCTGGAAGAACCGATCGTTCCGGACGATCCCGCTGCTCTGGCGCGTGTCCGGCGCGCCTCCCCCGTACCGATAGCGGCCGGCGAGAACGACTTCGCGTTCCATAGCTTCGAGGCGCTCGTCGCCGCCCACGCGGTTGATTTCATCCAGCCCAATATCGGCCGGTGCGGTGGAGTCTCCGGAATGCTGGCCATCGGCGGCCTGTGCGAACGGGCCGGGTTGAAACTTGCGCCGCATGGCGTCGGAGGATGCGTCTCCGTTTCCGCCGCGCTGCATGCCTGCCGAGTTGCCGGAAGCTTCCACGCCTACGAGGCGAACCGCCTGCTCAACCCGCTTCGCGACGGTATGGGCATGCGCCCCATCGCACTCGAGAACGGGGCCCTGATCGCATCGGATCGCCCCGGACATGGCGGCGAGCCGGACATGGCGTTCCTGGAGCAATACAGGATGGGGGCGGCGGCATGACTGAAATCGCCGTGCACACGCAAGCCCAGCCTGTAACCATGTTCGACAGGCCAGCCGAGATGTCCCGCGCCACGCTGGCGGAGACCGTCCGGCAGACCCTGCTGAAGCTGATCCTCGCGGGCGAATTCGAGCAGGGCGTGCGCCTGTATCCGGACCGCCTTTCAGAGCGCTTCGGCGTAAGTGCGACGCCGGTGCGCGAAGCCCTCATGCAACTTGCTTCGGAGGGGTTCATCGACGCCACGCAACGGCGGGGCTTCTACATAAGGGTCCCGACCCCGACCGAGCTTCGCGAACTCTTCGAAGTCCGCCAGGGCCTCGAACTGACGGCCGGCGAACTGTGCATCCAGCGTGCCCGGCGCGGCGAGATCGGCGAACGGGAATTCGAGGAGCTTGCCGCTCTGCAAAGAATGCAGGAACCCGCCCGCTTTAAGGGCAGCCACATGGAAAAGCTTGACCTCAACAACCGCCTGCACTGCGCCATCGTGGAACTCAGCGGCAATGGCATGCTCTGCGATCTCTATCAGAGCATCCAGGTGAGAGGGATGGTGACGATCGTGCAGCGTGGGCTGCAAAGCTGGCAGGGCCGGCTGGACGACGAAAGCGCCGAGCATTGGGCAATCATCGACGCCTTGCGCCAAAAGGACCTCGCAGCGCTGCAAACTGCCATGCGAGCCCATCTGTCGCGCTCGATGACGGATGCACTGACCGACCTCGCCGCGCGAACCCGGCCGTGAGCCGGAAGAAGCGCCGCAACCAGATCGAAAAAGGGAGGATAAAATGAAGATTGGAAGTTTCGCCTCGGCACTCGCGGTTGCGGGCGCACTGGGTATCCTGGCCTGCTCTGCAACGGCGGGGTGGGCACAGGACAAGACCATACGGATGTGGACATTCCTGAATCCGGGCGGGACATCGTCGCGCGAGGTGGCGCTCGGGAAGATCATCAAGAACTACGAGGCGGCTAATCCGGGCGTTCACATCGTCGTGGAGCCTCAGGTCTGGGACCAGATGTCGCCGAAGTTCCTGGCGGCCAACGCAACGGGAAACGCGCCGGACATCATCTGGGTCGTCACGGACTTTCTCGGGGACGCGATCAAGTCCGGATCCCTCGCCGACCTGAACGATCTTTTCATCGACAAGTGGTCGAAAGAGCGGCTTGCCGACAATGCAAGCCCCTACTGGGATCTAACGAATGTCGACGGCAAGCAGTACACGCTTTTCGCGTCACGCAACTACATTGCCCTGGGCTACCGGAAGGATTTCCTGAAGGAAGCGGGTATCGATCCCGCCTCGCTGACGACATGGGATAAGTTCCGCGAGGCCGCCAAGACGCTGACGACCCGCGACAGCTCCGGCCAGGTAACGCATTACGGCTTTGCGTTCGGCTACAGCGAGCAGCAGGCGGATCCCTCGCCGATTATCCCAATGATGCTCGCCGACGGCCAGCAGCCTTTCAACAAGGACGGTACGGCAGCCTTCGCCAGCGACGCGGGCGTAAACGCTATGAAATTCTTCACCGACATGGTGCTCAAGGACAAGTCCTCTCCGTCCCAGTCCGCAACATGGACGGTCGACGACGTGCTGGAGCAGCTTGCTTCCGGACGCGTCGCGATGGCCCAGGTGGCGGCGGTTCGCATCCCTTCGCTGCAGCAGAAGCTCGGCCCCGACAAGGTCGGTTTCATCCTCTGGCCGGGTAACGGAAAGGTCGAGCACTCTCCCGCGGTCATGGCCGGGTGGGCCGTCGGCGTGTGGTCGAAGAGCAAGGTCAAGGAAGACGCCGGCAAGTTCGTCGAGTACATGCTGGGTCCGGATTCCGACCCGATATGGGTGAAGGTGGGCGGACAGCTTCCGGGCGACAAGTCCACCGTCGCCAAGGTCGGCGACTATCTCGCCAAGCCGGGCAACGAATATCTGAAAGTGGCGGCGGAAGGCTCGGCCCGATATGGCTGGCTTACCCCGATCGACTTCTCGGTCGGAGGTTACAGGCAGGCGCTCAACAAGGCGGCCCAGCGCATCATGGTGGACGGGGCCGATGTGAAGACCGCCCTCGCGGACGCCGCCACCGAGTTCAACCGGCAGAACAATCACTGACCGGAGCGGCGGCGCGGGCTTCCGCGCCGCCTTCCAGTCGTGGACGAGTCCATGCATTCGCGCCTCCTAGGTCCGGCCTATATCCTCCCGGCATTCGCCGTCATGACGCTGGTGCTGTTCTCGCCGGTTTGTTACGGCCTGTGGTTCAGCCTTTTCCGCATCCAGTACGGTGTTCCCACGACGTTCGCCGGAGCAGAAAACTTCATACGCCTGTTCCAGGATCCGACGCTGGGCGCCACCTCGGCACGCACGCTCGTCTTCACCGTGCTCGCCGTCTCGCTCACGATCCTCATCGCGCTCGCGCTCGCCGTGTGGGTTAACGGGCTCGAGTCTCGCCGCGGCTTCGTCGTGCAGATGATCATCATCGTCCCCTGGATAATCTCCGCGGTGGTGGCGACGCTGCTTTTCCGTTGGGTATTCGTCAGCGATATCGGCCTTGCCAACGCCCTGCTTCGCTGGATCGGGATAGGCAACTTCTCCTTTCTCAACGATCCGACTTCGGCGATGGCCCTGCTGATCGCGGTTTCCGTCTGGAAACGCATCGGCTATGCGCTGATCATCCTGCTGGCGGGCCTCAAAGGCATACCGGACGACTATCGCGAAGCGGCCGAGTTGGACGGCGCTTCGAGTTGGCAGGTGTTTCGCCTCATCACCCTGCCGCTTCTGAAAACGCCGCTACTGCTGGTGGCCATCGTACTCACCCTCTCGAATATCAATACGGTCGAGACGCCATTGGTGCTCACCGGGGGCGGACCGGGATCGGCCACGCGGATCCTGCCGATCGAAATCTACGACCGGGCTTTCGTCACCTACGATCTTGGCTCGGGAACGGCGCTGGCGCTGGTCATGTTCGCCTGTAACGTCCTGCTGGTGCTGGCTTATGTGCGCCTGGCGAAGTGGAAAGGCTGAGCGACATGGCCGGTGCGAGGATGCCTCTTCCAGTGACCATTGCCGGGCGCCGCCGCATGCGGCCCGGCTGGGGCATTGTCGTCGCAGTCGGGTTCACCCTCCTTGCTGTTCTCAACCTGGCGCCGCTTGTCTGGGGTATCCTCACTTCGCTGAAAGGGAGTGCCGACCTCTTTCGCTTCCCGCCCGTCCTGGTCGATTTCACGCCGACCGTCGCCAACTACAAGCGGGTATTCGACAGCGGATTCCTGGGCAATGCAGGCGTATCGGCACTCTATAGCGCCACGACCGTTCTCGCCGTCATGGTGCTATCCCTGCCAGCCGCTTACGCGTTCGACCGCTTCGAGTTTCCGCTGCGGCGCGCGCTCCTGTTGCTGGTGGTCGCCAGCATTCCGCTTTCGCTGGGCGCCACGGCCTTGCTCATTCCCAACTATATCTATTTCACGCGTCTTGGGCTGACCAATTCCTGGCTGACGCTGCCGCTGATCTATACCGCCTACCAACTTCCGATGGCGATCTGGATCGTCAAGGGAACCATGGAAAGCATCCCGCGAGAACTGGACGAGGCCGCCGTCTCCGACGGCGCCACCCATCGGCAGATCCTTCTCCTGATCATCCTGCCGCTCTGCCGCCCGGCCCTCGGCGCGGCCGGCGTGCTCGCGTTCGTCAGTTCCTGGAACGAATTCCTCGCCGGTTCGGTGATGGTCGATAGTCCCACGCTACGGCCGATCCAGCCCGCCATCTACAACTTCATAGGATATTTTGGCCGCGAGTGGGGGCCGCTTACGGCCTCGGCCACCCTATCCATCCTGCCGATTATCGTCATCTTCGCGCTCCTGGGAAGGCTGATCGTTTCCGGGCTGACGCAAGGGTCGGTCAAGGGATGAATTCGCGACAGGGCAACCAAATGGAATGGAGAATGAGAGGATGCTGAGCGACCGGCGCATAGACCTGCGCACCGCCGAAGAGGTGATCGAAGCGGCATGCGAACAGGCGGCCGAGATGGGCGTTCCGCAGAACATCGCGATCGTCGACAATGCAGGACATCTCGTCGCCTTCCGCCGCATGGACGGCGCCAAGTTCTTCTCCATCGAGATCGCGCTCGCGAAAGCCTATACCGCGGCGGGGGCCCGGAAGGCGACCGCCGACATCGGTCCCGCGACCCAGCCGGGAGAGGGCGGCTTTGGCGCCCAGAACCTGCATGGCGGCCGGTTCACGACACTTCCCGGCGGCGTACCGCTGATGGTCGGAGATGTCGTCGTCGGCGCCATCGGCGTCAGTTCCGGCACGGTCGCCGAAGACAGAATCGTCGCGGAGGCCGCCGCCGCATGGTTCGCCCGAAAGATCGGGACCGGAACGGAAGCGCAATAGGGAAAATCGATAGCATGTGGGACTTCATTATCGTCGGCGGCGGCAGTGCCGGCTGCGTGCTCGCCAACAGGCTTTCCACCGACGGCAAGTTGCGCGTGCTCCTCGTCGAGGCCGGCCGGGACGTCAAGCCGGGACAGGAAGGCTCGGCTATTCTCGATACATATCCCGGACGCGCCGCTTTCGATCCGGCCAATCATTGGAATGGATTGATGGCGCAGACGCGCGCCAATCTCCACAACGTCCCCGAGAAGCCGCCGCTCAAGAAGTTCGAGCAACCCAAGATTATGGGTGGCGGGTCGACCATCAACGGTCAGGTCGCCAATCGGGGCACGCCGGACGATTACCATGAATGGGCGGCATTAGGAGCAAAAGGCTGGGATTGGGAAGACGTCCTGCCTTACTTCAAGAAGCTCGAAAGCGACCTCGATTTCAATAACGACCTCCACGGCCAGGACGGGCCGATCCCTATCTTCCGCATCCCGCGCGCGCAGTGGCCCGAAGTCTCGCTTGCAGGCGAGCGGGCTCTTGCCGAACTCGGCTTCCACGACATCAGGGACCAGAACGGAGTCTTCACGGACGGCTATTTCCCGATGTCGCTTTCCAACAATCGCGGACAACATCGGGTGTCGACAGCGATGGCCTATCTGAACACTGCGGTGAGGTCACGCGCCAACCTGACGATCATGGCAGACGCCGAAGTCGCCAGATTGATCGTCGAGGACGGCCGCGTGAGCGGCGTGCATGTGCTGCACGGAGGCCGGCCGCAGGAACTGCGGTCAAGGGAAGTCGTCGTCGCCTCCGGGGCCATTCATTCTCCGGCGCTCCTGATGAAGTCGGGCATCGGGCCGGCGTTCGATCTGAAGCGATGGGGCATCGAGCCCGTCCTCGACCTGCCCGGCGTCGGCCGGAATCTCCAGGAGCATCCCGGCATCTCCTTCTCCGCTTATATCCACCCGGGCGCGCGCCTCAAGCAGACGCGCCGGCATATCCATCTGGGGCTTCGATACAGCTCCGGCGTCGAAGGCTGCAGTCCATCGGACATGTTTGCCATGCTGGCGGCGAAGTCCGCCTGGCATCCTCTTGGCATCCGGATCGCCTCGATCATCGCCTGGATCAACAAGTCGGAATCACGCGGCAGCGTCTCGCTTGCCAGCGCCGACCTGAAAGCGGAGCCGACCATCGAACTGAATTATCTTTCGGGCGGCCGGGACCTCCGACGGCTGATGGACGCGGTCCGCATGCAGGCTCGAATATTCGCCGCCGACGCGTTCTCCGGGATTTTAGAGAATCCCGGCCCGTCCAGCTACAGCGGCTTCGCCAAGTCGCTTGGACGCCAGACCGTCCGCAACTTCCTCATCACCGCGCCCGTTGCGCAGGCGATCGACGCCTTGCCTCCCGTGAGACGCGTGTTCTTTCGGCAGGCGGTTTCCAGCGGACTGACGGCGGCACATCTTCTTGCCGACACTGAAGCCCTGGAGGAATATGTCCGGGCTAACGTCTTCGGACAATGGCACGTCTGCGGTACCTGCAGGATGGGCGCGCCCGAAGATCGTGATGCTGTCGTCGATCCCGAGACTGGAAAAGTTCACGGAATGGAGGGGCTGCGCGTGGCCGACGCGTCGATCATGCCGACGGCGCCCCGGGCAAACCTTAACATCCCCGTGATCATGATCGCCGAGAAAATGGCGAAAAACATACGATCTACCACGTGAAGGATGAAGGATATCGCTTCGCGCTGTCGGTATTCCGTTTCGAGACGGCCGGCCCTCTGATATCTGGCATGTACAGCTGGCTGGCGGGGACAACTGGCATTCTCTCAAGGTCGGATTCGGCGGCTGAAATATTCGCATATCCAACATGGAGTCCGACCTTGCGCGGCTCACTGGGCGTGCGGCCGATAAGCCCAGAAATTGGCGCTTAACACCTATATGGCGACCCGGATCGGGTAGTATTTCAAATTTTATGTTCGTAGCTGGAGACTAACTACGACTTGGCCGCCCCGCATTAAATTGCTGATCCAGGGAGGGCCCTAGCGTAATTCACCGCGAACAGGCTCAATTGAGCAATAAAGTGCGGGATAGTATCGGCAGCACGCCGATTGTCTGCTTCTAGAGCGTGGGCGGATCGTGCGTCTTCGTCCGAAACACAGAACGAGCGCATGGCGCAGGTGCGCCGCACAATGATTGCCACATAAAGTGCTGGGCGATGACACCGAGATGGTTCGCGCGGATCGTCGGCGCGGCCGCACGGTCAACCGGCTGACGGGAAGTGCTACCCGGCCGTTGTTCTAGGAGGAGTTGCGGCCGGGCAATGATGAGGTTGTGAGGTGGTATTGGTGCCCGTTTCATCCGACCTCGC
>JBQCFA010000342.1:0-7501 GCA_051959695.1 Rhizobiaceae bacterium | reverse complement strand
GGTCTACCTGCTCTTCTCCGGCTTCACACCGCTCTTCGCCGGCACGATCGGCTTCGCCATGACGGCGCTGCTCATCCTCGGCGGGTCGGTGGCGCTCGGCCTGCCGAACTACTCGTTGCGCGTCATCTTCTGGATTCTGCTCGGACTGATCGCGGGGAGCTTCTTCAAGTTCGGCATCTGGATCATCATCGCCGCGGCCGCCGTCCTCGTCGCCGTCAACTTCTTCATCAAGGGCGGAATGGAGACGTTGCGCGAATGCCGCGACGCGCTTGCCGAGGGCGCCAAGACGGCGCTGCCGGTAGGCGTTGCCTGCGCCATCGTCGGCATCATCGTGGGCACCATGACGCTGACCGGCGTCGCCAACACGTTCGGCGACTATATCGTCTCGATCGGCAGGTCGAGCCTGATCCTGTCGCTGATCCTGACCATGGTCACCTGCCTCATCCTCGGCATGGGCATCCCGACGATCCCGAACTACATCATCACCTCGACCATTGCCGGACCGGCGCTGCTTTCGCTCGGCATCCCGCTTCTCGTCAGCCACATGTTCGTCTTCTATTTCGGCATCATGGCCGACCTGACGCCGCCGGTGGCGCTGGCCTGCTTCGCGGCGGCGCCGATCGCCAAGGAAAGTGGCCTGAAGATCGCCATGGAGGCGATCAAGGTGGCGGCCGCCGGCTTCGTGATCCCCTACATGGCCGTCTATACACCGGCGCTGATGCTGCAGCCGGGCGGCGCGCTCGCCTCGACGATCGGCTTCTATCCGGCCGTGATCTACGTCGTGTTCAAGACGGCGCTGGCGATCGCGCTCTGGGGCATCGCGGTGATCGGCTACTTCAAGACACACCTTGCCTGGTGGGAGCGCGTCCTGGCGACCGCCGCCGCCTTCTCGCTGATCGCCGCCATACCCGTATCCGACCAGATCGGCTTCGCGCTCGCCGTTATCTTCTTCGGCCAGCATTGGTACAGGAACCGCCAGGTGAGCCAGCCGGCATGAGCCTGTGCATCCTGGCCGGCGGCAAGACCATCTTCCTTGCCGCCACCGCCTTCACGCTGTCGTGGACGCATTCGGTGGAGAAGATCCGCTGGACAGAGCACTGGCGGGTGACGCCTGCCGGGCTGGTCGTCGAAACGGGGCGCGTGGAAGGCTCCGGCGCCGGCATGGACCCGCCGGAAGGCAGCGTTTTCAGGAATGGCGGCTGGGATTACAGGCCAAATGTAGCGCCGCTGCCAAAGCTGCTGCTGGCAGCATCGGGCGCCACGGTGGGTGGCTGGTCGCTCTGCGTCGCGGGACGGCCCTGCCTCACGCTCGGCGCGAAAGAAGGGCCGCCAATCTCAGTCGAGCCGTGTCACGAGAAGACGGAGTGAAAGGTCGCTCCGGCGTCCGGCACCAGACCGCCGCGCCGCGCGCAGGCGGGGCCTGGGCCGCGCATGTAGTGTCGCTCCGGTCGATAGGACGGAGCGATGAATTCGCGGATTGCACCGCGATAATGTGTCAGATGCGTCCAAAAAGCCATTTTTACCGTCTCCCTGTCCTTGCTCGGATGTCCCGTCCGATTGAGGAAGACGATAGCAGGCAAGAGTGAATCAGCCGTGAACGGCATTTTAAGAAAAGAGCCGGAACGCCTGCGAATCAAGGCTTTCTCGGGGCGCTTTCGTGGCGGCTTTCGCCCACTCAGCTGTTGGCCGTCTGCTGCTTGGCCCGCGCCACGATCTGCGTCGGATTGACGAACTGCAGGGCGATGATCAGCCAAAACAAGGTCGTCACCATGTACACTACCGCCATGGCGTCGATCGATTGCGAGGCCCGGACGCCCGAGGCGAATACCGCATAGTAGAGCGAGACGACGAGCGTCTGGCTGGTCGGGCCCGCCGTCAGGAAGGTCAGTTCGAACATGGCAAGCGTGCGCACGAGAACGAGAAGCAGCGCCGCCAACATGCCCGGCAGGAGCAGCGGCAGCAGGATGCGCACGAACAGGCTGGCGGTGGACGCGCCGAAGACGCGCGCTGCCTGCTCGATGCGCGGATCGATCTGCTCGATGAAGGGGATCATGACGAGGACCACGAACGGAACCGCCGGCACGAGGTTGGCGAGCACGACGCCCCAGAACGTGCCGCCGACGCCAAGCCGGTAGAGCACGGTGGCGAGCGGAATGCCGTAGGTCAGCGGCGGCAGGAGGAGCGGCAGCAGGAAGATCAGCACCATCAGCCGCTTGCCGGGGAAATCCCGGCGCGCCAGCGCATAGGCGGTGGTGACGCCGACCAGGCCGGAAATGACGACCACCGCGAAGACGATCTCGAAGGTGACGACCAGCACCGGCGTCAGCTGGAACTCGCGCCAGGCGTCGAGGTACCAATGCGTCGTCCAGCCGACCGGGAGCCATGTGCCCAGCCAGCGCGTCGAAAGCGAATTGACGACGACGGCGGCGATGACGCCGAGCAGGTTGAGCACGAACAGTGCCACGACCGCCCAGATGGCGAAGCGCCAGAGACGCGAACCCAGGCCGTTGTCCCTGATCATCGGCTTCTCTTAGCCTTTGCCGCCCGCAGCCGGGCCGCGATAGAGGAGTTGCCGCAGCGACAGCACGGCGAGGATCACGACAAGCTGCACCAGCCCCATGATGATGGCGATCGCCGCGCCGAGTGAATGATCGTACTGCTCGAAGGCCGCCTGGTAAGCCGCGATGGCGATGACGCGGGTCGGCCCCGACGGCGCGCCGAGCAGGATGGCGGACGGGAAGACGGAGAATGCCTGGACGAAGGCAAGACAGAAGGTGACGATCAGCCCCGGCGCCAGAAGCGGCAGGAAGATGCGCATGAAACGCTGGCGTGCCTTGGCGCCGAGGGTCGCTGCAGCCTGCTCGATCGCCGGATCGATACCGGTCACGTAGGACAGCGTTAGCAGGAAGGCGAAAGGAAAGCCGGTGATGATCAGCGAGGCGAAGACGCCCCAGTAATTGTTCGTGAGCCGGATCGGATGGTCGATCAGGTCGAGGAACATCAGCGTGCGGTTGAACCAGCCGCGCGGCCCGAGATAGTTCAGGAGGCCGTCGGCGACCAGCACCGTACCGAGCGTTACCGGCAGGACGAGGATGGTGGTGAGGAGTCGCTGGCGCCGCATCAGCCTGACACGGAAGGCGATGGGGATCGCGACCAGCACATTGATGATCGTCACCGGCAGCGCCAGCCAGAGCGTCGCGAAGATGGTGTCGTACTGGAAGGGCTCGCTGAAGAATTTCACGTAGTTGGCGAACCAGGGCCCTGCCTTTGGCGCCAGCGAGTCAACCACGCCGTAGAGGAAGGGGTAGACGAAGAGCGCGAGCGTCACGACGATGCCCGGCAGCACCAGAAGCGTCGTGGCGTCAAGGCCGCGCGCGGAAAGCCGCTTGCGGAGCGACGGTCTTTGCGGGGCGCCGGCCATGACGGCGGACACTATTTCTTCTCCCTGAACAGCAGCGTCCTTTCGGCAAGCGCGTCAAGCACGATCGAGGCGCCGCGCGGATAGGTCCTGTCGGCGCGAAAGAAGAGTTTCGAGCCGTCGACGCCGGTCGCCATGCCGAAGAAGGCGCGCCCGCGATATTCGATGCTGTCGACGGTGGCCTTCAACCCCTCGCCATTGTCGACCGCGACAAGGTCCTCGGGCCGGATCGAGACAAGGACGCGGTCGCCCGCCGAGATATCCTCGGCGGCGATCCCCTCCAGCCTGGCGCCACCCGCCTCGACCGAGGCGCGGCCGCCCGATACGGACGCCACCTTGCCCGGGACCCGCGTCCGGAAGCCCATGAAATCGGCGACGTCGGGATGGTTCGGACGGTCGTAGAGATCCTGCGGCGTGCCGATCTGGCGGATGCGGCCCTCGCGCATGACGACGATGCGGTCGGCGAGCGACAGCGCCTCGTCCTGATCATGCGTGACGTAGATGGTGGTCGAACCGATCTGGTCATGGATGCCGCGTATCTCGGCGCGCATCTCCAGCCTCAGCTTCGCATCGAGGTTGGAGAGCGGCTCGTCCATGAGCACCAACGGCGGATGGATGACGACGGCGCGCGCAATGGCCACGCGCTGCTGCTGACCGCCGGAAAGCTGGCCGGGCAGCTTGTCCTCCTGCCCCTGCAGCCTGACGAGCGCCAGCGCGTCGGCGACGCGCCTCGCCGCCTCGGCGCCGCCGACCCCCTGCATGGAGAGGCCGAAGCCCACGTTCTTGCGCACGCTCAGATGCGGGAAGAGCGCGTAGTTCTGGAACACCATGCCGAAGCCGCGCGCCTCCGGCTGCAATTCGTCGATGCGCCTGCCGGCCAGCCTTATCTCGCCGCCGGTGAGCTCGAGCAGCCCGGCAATGCAATTGAGCGCGGTGGACTTGCCGCAGCCCGAGGGGCCGAGAAGCGCGATGAACTCGCCCGGTTCGACCGCAAGATCGATACCGTCGAGCGCATTGTAATTGCCGAAGGTGCGACGCACGCCGACCAGCTCGAGCCGGCCGCTCTGGGACGATTTGCCTGTTCCAGCCAAAGCATTCTCCGCGAAATTCACCAGGGTCAGGACCTGTTAGTCTGGCCGGACCGCCCGCTTCCCTGAAAGGAAGCGGGCGGCGCGATCGGAGCAGAGGCTCCAACCTGCCTTGTCGGCTTACTTCTTCGCGGCGCCGATCTTCTGATCCCAGATGTTGAAGGCCGTCACCATCTTCTCGGGCGTAAGCGGCAGTTCGAGCGGATTGTTGGCGATCCAGTCGGCATATTCCGGCCGGCCGAATTCCTTGATGCAATCCTGGCTCGCCTGCGGCGCCATCGAGATCGGAACGTCCTTCACGGCCGGGCCGGGATAGAAATAGCCCTGATCGTAGGCGATCGCCTGCTGCTTCGGCTGCAGCATGAAGTTCATGACGTCGAGCAGCACCGCCACCTTCTCGTCGGAGACGCCCTTCGGGATGCACATGTAGTGCGCGTCGGTGACCCAGTGGAAGCCCTTGAGCATACCCACCTTGGCCTCCTTCGGCACGATGCCGAGAGCACGCGGATTGATGTCCCAGCCGGTGGTGGAGACGATCATGGAGCGCGTCCCCTCGCCGAGTTCCTTCATCGTCGGCGTGGTGCCCGTCGGGTAGTATTCGACGTACTTGCCTAGTTCCGCGAGGTAGGCCCAGGTCTTGTCCCAACCCTTTTCGGGGTCCGTCGGATCCTTGTCGCCGAGGAGGTAGGGCAGGCCCATCAGGAAGGTACGGCCCGGCCCGGAATTCGCCGGCCGTGCATAGATGAACTTGTTCGGGTTGGCCTTGGCCCAGTCGAGCAGTTCCTGAGCGGTCGTCGGCACCTGCTTCACCGCGTCCGGCATGTATTCGATCAACGGCCCCGACGGATAATAGGTGACGATCAGACCCTGGTCCTGGGCCAGTCCCTGCATCTTGAGCGCCTGTGGCAGCAGGATGTCGTCGAGCTTGGGCAGCTCCGACATGTGCGGCTTGAGATCGACCCACAGGCCAAGGCCGATACCAGCGGAAAGCGCGTCCGTTCCGGTCAGCACAAGGTCGAGATCGACGCGGTTGGCGCCCTGCTGCGCCTGGATCTTAGCCGGCAGTTCCGGCGACGGCGCCTTGGTGTAGACGAAGCGCGAGACGAAGTCGGGCTTGGCGGCGGCATAGGCGTCAAAGGCCGCCTGGGTCAGTGCCAGATTGCCGGCAACGTCGACGACGGTGATCGTCTGCGGGCTGGATGGCTTCTGCGCGGCGGCGAATACCTGGCCGCCGAGCGCGCCGTAGGTGGCCAGGCCGGCGACCCCGCCCATGAAGTCCCTGCGTGTAACTCTCATGATTTCCTCCTGTTCGCGGCGGTGTTGTTCCGCCTTGCTTTGAGTGATCCCCGGCCTCCGACCAGCCGGAGCCTGCCGGCTCATTCCCTTCGAAGCGGCAATGCGGCAGGCCGGTTTCCCCACCGAAACGCGGCCCCGCGCCGCCCACGATGAGCACCCCGCCCCGACAAGCCACTCCCTCCCGCCTTCGCGCTCCGGCGAAACCGGCGGAAGGCATTTCCGTCGGCCGTCTTGGCAAAGAGTATCCACTGATATACTACTATGTCAATTGCTTCGAACGGACGGATGATGCTGAAGCGAATCGAGCAAAAACGCGGCGGGCGAGCGAGGTCCCAGGCGGCGAAGCCGGTGCGCAGGGTGACCACGGCATCGGCCATTCACGAGCATCTTCTGGGCGATATCCTCGCGCTCCGGCTGTCGCCCGGCACGGCGCTGCAGGAAAAGATGATCGCCGAGGAATTCGGCGTCAGCCGCACGCCGGTCCGCGAAGCGATCATCCGGCTGGCCGAAGCGGGACTGGTCGACATCTTCCCGCAATCGGGCACGTTCGTGTCGCGCGTGCCGGTCAACGCCATCCCCGAGGCGGTGATGATCCGCAAGGCGCTCGAGGGCGCCACCGTCGAGGCGGCGGCGGAGGTCGCGGACGGGAACAGCGTCGCAAGCCTCGACGCCATCATCGCCCGCCAGCGCGCGCTCGCCGGCATCGGCGACACCAGCGCGTTCCACGAGGCCGACGAGGCGTTCCACGAGGCCATCGCCGAAATCAGCGGCCATCCCGGCGTGTGGAAGCTCCTGAAACAGGTCAAGGTGCAGATCGACCGCGCCCGCCGCCTCACCCTGCCGGTACTCGGCCGCATGGACTGGGTGATCGGAGAGCACGTGATCATCCGCGACGGCATCGCCGCCCACGATCCCGCCGCCGCCCGGGCGGCCATGATGACGCATCTGAGCGCCGTCATTCCCGACATCGGATTGCTGGTCGAGCAGTATCCGGACTACTTCGCTTCGTGAACGATCGGAACCGATGAATGCGCCAGGGATGGAGATGGTTCGGCCCGAATGCCGGCGTTTCGCTGGATGACGTGCGGCAGGCGGGCGCGACCAATATCGTTTCGGCGCTGCACGAGGTCCCCATCGGCGAGGCGTGGACGTCGCGCGACGTCGCCGGCCGGCGCAACCTGATCGAGACGACGCCGGCGGGCCGGACGCCGCTCACCTGGTCGGTGGTGGAAAGCATCCCCATTCCAGACGCCGTCAAGCGCAAGGGCGGCGCGGCGAAGGCCGAGATAGAGGCCTGGATCGCCAGCCTCGAGGCGGTCGCGGCGTCGGATATCCGCATCGTCTGCTACAATTTCATGCCGGTCGTCGACTGGACGCGGACCGAGCTCGACTTCGTCACGGCCACCGGCGCCACCGCCATGCGGTTCGACCAGGAGCGTTTCGCCGCCTTCGATCTCCACGTGCTGGCTCGCAAAGGCGCCGAGGCCGACTACACGCCGCAGGAACGCGAGCGCGCCCGCGCCACGCTTTCGCGCATGGGCGAGGAGGAGGTCGCAGAGATCGTCCGCATCATCACCTCGGCACTACCGGGTTCGACCACCGAGCCGATGACGCTGCCGGGCTTCCGCGAGCGCCTGGCCGCCTATGACGGTATCGACGCGGTGCGGCTGCGCCGCCATCTGGTGGAGTTCCTGCAGGC
>JBQCFA010000341.1:0-4909 GCA_051959695.1 Rhizobiaceae bacterium | reverse complement strand
CATCGCCGAGAAGGGCACGCTGCTCTACGCACCCGATGTCTATATGCAGAAGATCGCCATAGGGCCGGGCTATCCGGCCGGACTGATCGATATCGACGCCTCGGCCAAGGACAACATCGCCAATCTCGCCAAGGCCAAGGGCGTGCCGGTCGAGGAGATCACGGCCTGCATCCTCGACCGTCCGCGCCACGCCAAACTGATCGAAGAGGTCCGCGCGACGGGCGTCGCCATCCGCCTCATCGGCGACGGCGACGTCGCCGGCGTCATCCACACTACCGACCCGGACGAGACCGGCATCGACATCTATCTCGGCACCGGCGGCGCGCCGGAAGGAGTGCTGGCGGCGTCGGCGTTGCGCTGCATCGGCGGCCAGATGCAGGGGCGGCTCCTGCTCGACACGCCCGAGAAAGTAGCGCGCGCGGCGAAGATGGGCGTGTCGGATCCCAACAAGGTCTACACGATGAACGAGATGGCGCGCGGCGAGACGCTGTTCGCCGCGACCGGGGTGACCGACGGCAACATGCTCTCCGGTGTCCGCTTCGGCCGCCACGATATCCAGACCCATACGATCGTCATGCGGTCGTCCTCGGGCACGGTGCGCGAGATCAAGGCTCGGCACCAGGACACGGACAAGTTTTAGAGCCGCGTCTTTCCCTATATCCTCGCAAGGCCATGGCGGAGGAAAAGCGGTTCTTTCTCGATGTGCGGCGCTCCGCGAGCGGGCTGGCGTGGGCGCATCGAATCGACCACCGCGAGGAAAACATCGCGCTGGCGATGGCGCAGGCGCACGGTATCCCCGACCTGGTCGCGCGCGTGCTGGCGGGCAGGGGAGTGGGGATCGACGAGGCCGTCCGTTTCCTCGATCCGACGATCCGCGATCTTCTGCCCGACCCGGCATCGCTGAGCGGCATGGACAAGGCGGCCGAGCGGCTCGTCCATGCGATAAGGAGCGGCGAGCGGGTCGCCATCTTCGGCGATTACGACGTCGACGGCGCGGCTTCCTCGGCGCTGATGAAGCGCTTTCTCGGGCACTATGGCGTTGAAACCGAGATCTACATTCCCGATCGCGTCTTCGAGGGCTACGGCCCCAACCCCGAGGCGATGCGGGAACTCGTCGGCCGCGGCGCCTCCCTGATCGTCACGGTCGATTGCGGCACCAACAGCGCGTCGTCCATCGCGGCCGCCAACCAGGCAGGCGCGAGCGTGGTCGTGATCGACCACCACCAGGTCGGCGGTCCGCTGCCGGATGCCGTCGCCGTCGTCAATCCGAATCGCGAGGACGACCTGTCGGGGCAGGGGCATCTATGCGCCGCGGGCGTCGTCTTTCTCGTGCTCGTCCAGGTCGCGAAGCTCTTGCGCGGGGCGGGCCAGCGGATCCCGCCGCCTGACCTGCTCGGCCAGCTCGATCTCGTTGCGCTGGCGACGGTCTGCGATGTCGTGCCGCTCACCGGCATCAATCGGGCTTTCGTCGTCAAGGGGCTGGCGGTGGCGCGCCGGCTGGAGAATCCTGGCCTTGCCGCTTTGGCCCGCGTGGCCCGTATCGGCGAGCCGCTTGGGCCGTTTCACTTTTCCTTCCTGATCGGACCGCGCATCAATGCAGGCGGACGTATCGGCGACGCCGCACTCGGTTCCAGGCTGCTGGCGACGGACGATCCGGTCGAAGCCGCGACGATCGCCGAGACGCTCGACCGGCTGAACCAGGAGCGGCAGGCGATGGAAAGCGCCATGCTGGAGCAGGCGCGCGCGGAAGCCGATGCGGAACTGGCGCGCGGCGTCGGTCCGGCCATCCTGGTCACCGGCAGCGACGAATGGCACCCGGGCGTCGTCGGATTGCTTGCCTCGCGGTTGAAGGATCATGTGCGGCGGCCAGTCTTCGCCATCGCCTTCGGCGCCGACGGCTTCGGCACCGGCTCCGGCCGTTCGATCGTTGGCTTCGACCTAGGCCGGCTGGTACGCGAGGCCGCGGAACGCGGCTTTATCGTCAAGGGCGGCGGCCATGCAATGGCCGCGGGCATTACGATTGAGCGGACACGGCTGGGCGATCTGCGCGCCTTCTTCGAGGAACGGGCCGCGATCGAGGTGGCGCGGCTCGCCAGCGAGGAGACGCTGAAGATCGACGCGGCGCTGTCGGCCGAGGGAGCCACCGTCGAACTTCTCGATATGCTTGAACATGCGGGACCATACGGCGCCGGCCATCCCGCGCCGGTCCTGGTCCTGCCGCGCCATCGCATCACCGACATACGCGTCGTCGGCAACGGCCATCTGCGGGTCGGCCTGCGTTCCGAAATGGGCGGTAGCCTTCAGGCGATGGCCTTTCGTGCCGAAACGTCGCCGCTCGGGGCCTTCCTGATCGCCAATCGGGGACAGGTGGTGCATGTGGCCGGTACGCTGTCGTCGAATTTCTGGAACGGCCGCCGCAGCGCCCAGTTCAGGATCGTCGACGCGGCTGGGATATAGCCGCTCACGCCAGCACGGTCTGAAGCCGTTCCAGTTCGGCAAGCTGCGCCATGGTTGCCTCGTAGCCGAGGCGAATGGCTTCGTCCGCGCGGTGGAACTCGGTCAAGCCGATATGCCCGAGCTTCGGCTGCAACGCGATGTCCGGCGGGTCTCCGGCCATGCGTGAGCGCGAGATGCGATCCTGGATGATGTTGAAGGCCTCGACCATGACGCCGGTGATGCCCATGCGGGTCTCGCGCGCCTTCGCCGTCCGATCGGTAATGTGGCCCCCCGCCGGGTCTGGCAAGCCAGCGGCGAGGTCGGCAGGGCCGGCGCTGTGCTTGATGACGGCGGCGCGGCCATACTGGTCGTAGTGCAGGTTGACCGCCACGACCAGCGGCCGCTCGTACGCGCGGCAGACCGATACCGGCACCGGGTTGACCAGTGCGCCGTCGACGAGGAGCCGTCCGTTGCAGACCACCGGCTCGAACACGCCCGGCAGGGCATAGGATGCCCGCATCGCCGTGATCAGGGAGCCGCTCGACAGCCAGATCTCGTGACCGGTGCGGATTTCTGCGGCGACGCACACGAACGGCTTCGCCAGCTCGTCGAAGGTGATGCCGTTAATATGCCGCTGCAGTTCCGCAGTCAGCCGCATGCCGCCGAACAGCCCGTTGCCACCGAGATGGAGGTCGAGGAGGCCGAACATACGGCGCTTGGTCAGCCCGCGAGCGAACTCCTCCAGCTCATCGAGCTTCCCCGCAAGATAACAGCCACCGACCAGCGCGCCGATCGAGGTGCCGGCGATCATGTCGATTTCGACGCCGGCTTCGTCCAGCGCCTTGAGCACGCCGATATGGGCCCAGCCGCGCGCCGCTCCGCCGCCGAGCGCCAGCGCAATGGGCGATTTCCGTGGTGCCTCGAGGACCGGAGGCCGGCTATCCGGCACTTCCGGCTTGTCACGCGCTTCAGCGCGTCCCCTGATGGACGCCCATTCGAGCATTACCGTCTCCGTGTCCCGTAGAGAGTGTGCGCCCCGCCTCGTATCAAATTCATGAATGGAACCATTTCCAGTAGCAAAACCGTCATTTCGGGTCGTCACAAGGCATAATGGACAGTAACCTCGGACGGAGTGAGGCGGTAAGTCTCGGTTGATCAGTCGGTATGGCGCAGCCGAGGTCCCGTCCCGTCAGCGTCGAGGATCCGATAGAAGCATGAACGCCGCCCGGTGTGACAGGTTGCACCATCGCCGGCGACTGCGACTTTTAGCCAAAGCGCATCCTGGTCGCAGTCCACACGCAATTCGACGACGTGCTGGAAGTTGCCGGAGGTTTCGCCCTTCTTCCAGAGCGATCTGCGCGAGCGCGACCAGTAGTGGGCGATGCCGGTTTCGAGGGTCAGCTTCAGCGCCTCCTCGTTCATATGGGCGACCATCAGCAACGCGCCATCCCCGGCATCGGTGACGACCGCCGTCAGAAGCCCGTTCGCGTCGAAGCGCGGTGCGAAGGTCGGGCCTTCCTCGCGCTCGCTCTTGCTGGGTTCGACTGTTGAACTCATGGCAGGCCGTGTCGATCCGATATTTCGACGCACCGGATCGGCAAGATGTCAGTCCCGCGTGCCGCGGACCATGCCGACGAAGCGCAACTGCTCCTCGGGCCGGTCCTTGAAGGCTCCGGTGAAGGTGGAAGTCAGCGTCGTGGCGCCGGGCTTGCGGATGCCGCGCATCGCCATGCACATGTGCTCCGCCTCGATCATCACCGCGACGCCGCGCGGATTGAGCACGTCCTGTATGACGCCGGCGATCTGCGCCGTCATGGCTTCCTGCGTCTGCAGGCGGTGCGCGAAGATATCCACCACGCGCGCGATCTTCGACAACCCGACCACCTTGCCGTCCGGCAGATAGGCCACATGCGCCTTGCCGATGATCGGCACCATGTGGTGCTCGCAATGCGAATGGAAGGAAATGTCCTTGACCAGCACGATGTCGTCATAGCCGGCGACTTCCTCGAAGGTGCGGCCGAGTTCTTCGGCGGGGCACTTGTCGTAGCCGTCGAACATCTCGCGGAACGCCTTGACCACGCGCTTCGGCGTGTCGCGTTGGCCCTCGCGGCGGATGTCATCGCCGGTCCAGCGCAAGAGGGTCTCGACGGCCTTCAGGACCTCCGTTTCGCTGGGGCGGTCGGTCCTGGGCTTGTCCAGATATTCCGGAACTGCCGGAAAGGTCTTGATGACGGCGTCCATCTAAGGCGTCTCCCGTAGTCCACCTCGACGGGCGGACGAGTTGAACGGATCACGGCCCTTTTTGCGGGAGCATCCATGGACCCGAAAGCGGCGTGTATCTGTGGTCCCGGCGCAAGCTTCTTGCCGTGCGCCGTGCCCGCTTACTATATATTCTCTCGCATGACGATTGAAAGATGCACCGGGAAAACGCTGTGTTCGCCAAGTCCCGCGCAGGTGGAAAATCATGATCGAC
>JBQCFA010000340.1:0-2547 GCA_051959695.1 Rhizobiaceae bacterium | reverse complement strand
CAGGAGCTTCAGGATGATGTTCTCGACATCCTCGCCGACATAGCCGGCTTCCGTCAGCGTCGTGGCGTCGGCCATGGTGAAGGGCACGTCGATGATGCGCGCCAGCGTCTGCGCCAGAAGCGTCTTGCCGCAGCCGGTCGGGCCGATCAGCAGGATGTTCGACTTCGCCAGCTCGACGTCGTTGCTCTTTCCGGCGTGCGCCAGCCGCTTGTAGTGGTTGTGCACCGCGACCGACAGCACGCGCTTGGCATAGGGCTGGCCGATCACGTAGTCGTCGAGGACGGCGAGGATCTCCTGCGGTGTCGGCACGCCCTCGCGCGACTTCACCATGGAGGTCTTGTTCTCCTCGCGGATGATGTCCATGCAGAGCTCGACGCATTCGTCGCAGATGAACACCGTCGGCCCGGCGATCAGCTTACGGACTTCATGCTGGCTCTTTCCGCAGAACGAGCAGTAGAGGGTATTCTTGGAGTCGCCACCCCCCGCGTTGCCGACCTTGCTCATCTCTCAGTTTCCTTTTTGCGTCCGTCCGGCCAACCGGCTGCCTCAGTCCTGCGATACCGCCGCCCCAAGCCTTTGCCGAAATCCCCTGGCGCTGTTCCCGTACGAAGCACGAATCGGACGAACCGGCAACGAGTGAGCGAATCTCCAGCAAAGTTAGGCCGTTGAAAACTCAACATAGGCTTAACGTAGGCCGCCACCGGACTGGTGGAAACAGCCAATTGTGACAGAAATGACGCAGACGGTTTCAAATCAGCGTCATTTCCCCGATTCGGTTGGGATTCACGCGCCAGGCGCCTGCCCCTCGATGGCCTCACGGGAGGAGATGACCTTGTCGACGATGCCGAATTCCCTGGCCTCGTCGGCGGTCATGAAATGGTCGCGGTCGAGCGTCTTCTCGATCGTGTCGTAGTCGCGGCCGGTGTGCTTCTCGTAAATCTCGTTGAGACGCCGCTTCAGCTTGATGATGTCTTGCGCATGGCGCTCGATATCGGATGCCTGGCCCTGAAAGCCGCCGGAGGGCTGGTGCACCATGATGCGCGCATTCGGCGTGGCGAAGCGCATGTCCGCGTGGCCGGCGCACAAAAGCAGCGATCCCATCGACGCCGCCTGTCCGATGCATAGCGTCGACACGGCCGGCTTGATGAACTGCATCGTGTCGTAGATGGCCAGCCCCGAGGTCACCACGCCGCCCGGCGAATTGATGTAGAGGTTGATCTCCTTCTTCGGGTTCTCCGCCTCGAGGAAGAGAAGCTGGGCGCAGACGAGCGTCGCCATGCCGTCCTCCACCGGACCGGTGATGAAGATGATGCGCTCCTTGAGCAGGCGCGAGAAGATGTCGTAGGCGCGTTCGCCACGATTGGTCTGCTCGACCACCATGGGCACGAGGTTCATGAAGGTTTCGCTCGGGCTTTTCATTGAGGTTCCTTTGGACCGGCGGTTGGCGCGCGCAAAAGAAGGAATCGATTGCGGAAATCAAGCGATAAATAGGGTGGTGGGACGGTCCGGCGCAAGCCCGCAGAATCCTGCCCGAAAGGTCAGCGTGGGAAACGGCTTATGCTATCTCGGCCCGGAGCCATCTCCCCAGCGCTTCCACGTCTCCGCTTTCCACCGAATCCGCGACGCGCCGGCCGATCGCCGCGCCAAACTTGTATCCGTGTCCGGAGCAAGCCGAAACCACGATTGCGCGGCCGATTTCCCGGGCGAAAAAGCGTTCGTCGGCGGTGAAGGTGTAGGCGCATGTGCGCACGTCCTTCACGCGATACTCACCGATCCTGGCAATAGGCGGCGAGAACAGGTCGCGGATCGCCTCTCCTTCGCCTGCTTCCGGCATGCGACGGGCATCGGCGTCCGGCGAAGCGAACTTGTGCAGCCCCGAACCGAATTTCAATCCGCCCTCGCCTGTCGGCGGGACGATATAGCCGTCGGTCGCGCCGCCCACGTCGAGGATCACGGGCGCGTCGGCCCATGCGGCGGCAAGATCACTCGGCGGCTCCAGGTAAACCACCGCGGTGCGATAGGCCGTCAGACGATCGGCGAGCCCCGGGAAAAGCTTCAGCACCCAGGCGCCGGCGGCAACCACCACGCGGTCCGCCGACAGCACCGTCCCGTCCGCGAGCGTGACCGTGCCCCGTCCGCCATCCACTCCAACGACTTTTGTGTCCGTGAAAAGCCCAGCGCCATTGGCCGAAAGCCACTTGGCAAGACCGCTGGCGATACGCCTGCAATGAAGCGCCCCGCCCTCGGGTGAGGAGAAGGCGTAGCGGAAGCTGCCGGCCTTGAGGAACGGCCACCGTTCGGCCGCTTCGCCGACCGGCATCACGTCGAAAGGGTGCAAGCCAGCCTCTAGCCCCTCGCGATACCGTTCCGCCTCGTCTCCCGGCTCGCGTGATACGCACATGAAACCGCGCGGATCGCAATGGCTCGCGCCGAGATCGCCCCACATCTCGTCCCATGCCGCGTACGCTTCGGTTATCGCTCGGCCGTAACCGGTCGCGGCGCCATAGGCTCGGCGGATGATGCGGTGATGGTCGCCCGAGGCGGAGA
>JBQCFA010000339.1:0-3884 GCA_051959695.1 Rhizobiaceae bacterium | reverse complement strand
ACAAGGAGGATCACTATTCCCGGTCTTTCGAAGGCTTTCCCTGATCTTCTCTGCAACGAGGAGGGTGTCTGCCTGGTGACCACGTCGATGGGATATGCCAACGCCGCCAGTTCGATATCGGCGCTGATCCACTCCGACCTGCTCGATCTTTCGCACAGCTATATCCTCGTCGCCGGCATTGCCGGCGTCGACCCCGCGGACGGGACGCTGGGTTCGGCTCTTTGGGCGCGTTACGCGATCGACGGCGGCCTGCAATGGGAAATCGACGCGCGCCAGATCCCCAAGGAGTGGAGCACTGGCCGGCTCGGCATTTTCAGCCCGACGCCCAAGGACAAGCCCAAGCCGGACTACGGCACCGAGGTTTTCCATTTGAATGAAGCGTTGACGCAGCGAGCGTACGATCTCTCGAAAGACGTCAAGCTCGACGACACCGATCAGGCCAAGGAATACCGGTCGCACTATCCGAACGCACCGGCGAACCAGCCGCCGGCGGTGGCGATCTGCGACACCGTCTCCTCGGACACATGGTGGAGCGGATCACTGATGAGCAGGGCGATGAACGAATGGGCGAAGCTGATGACCGACGGCGCGGCCAATTACTGCACGACCCAGCAGGAGGACAATGCAACGCTCACCGCGCTCAGCCGCGGCGCCGACATGGGCCGCATTGACATGAAGCGCGTGGCTATCCTGCGCACCGCCTCGGATTTTGACCAGGAATATCCTGGCCAGACCGCGGACCAGTCCCTGCATGCCAGGACGGGCGCCTTCATCCCTTCCGTCGAGAACGCCTATCTTGTGGGCTCGCGTCTCACCCACGCCATCGTCAGCGACTGGCCAAGCTGGAAGGACGGTGTGCCGGCGAATTGAGGCAGCGAACAATGCTGCGAACAGCGCTTCGCCGCGCGCCGGTTTCCTTACCTTCGAAGTAATTGGTTCGCGTCACCGCTCGGCGCAAATCTCCATCGTCCACCTAGACATGGAGAACAGAGATGACCGACCACGACACGATCACGAAGAACTATCTCGCCGCCTGGAACGAGACCGACCCCGCTCGCCGCGAGAAGCTCCTCGAAGCCGCCTTCACCGCCGACGCGCGGTTCCACGATCCGATCATGCAGGGCCGCGGCCGCTCCCAGATCGGCGCGTTGATGGAAGGCGTGCAGCAGCAATATCCCGGCTTTCGCTTTGCATTGAAGGGCAAGCCTGACGGTTTCGCCGACCAGCTTCGGTTCTCGTGGACACTGGGACCGGATGGCGTCGAGGCGCCGATCGAGGGCACCGACATATGCGTTGTCGAAGACGGACGGCTGCAAAGCGTCATCGGCTTCTTTGACAAGGTGCCGGCGGCATAAGCCGATTCCGGCTCCCGACCCGGAGCCTGCCTTCGGGTCGGGAGCCATTATGAATCTTTACCGGCTTTCAGCCTACCGTCGCCTTCCTCACGGCGGGATACAGTTCGCCATAGCGCCGATAGGCCGTCTCATAGGCGTCCGTCAGCGCTTTGTCGGGATCGACCGAATGCGAGATCGCCGGAGCAGCACATATACGAAGCGGATCGGCGTCCTCTGCGGCGATCAGGCCCAGCCGGGCTGCGCCAAAGGCAGCGCCGAAATCGCCTTCGGCCGGAACATCGACCGGCATCCCGAGCGCGGTGGCGATTGCCTTCAGCCAGTAGGACGAACGTGAGCCGCCGCCGATGGCGGTAACGCGGTCGAGCTTCGTACCAGCCGTTTTCAATGCTTCGAGGCAGTCGCGGAAGGCGAAGGCGACGCCTTCCAGCACCGCCTGGGTCAGCGCCGCGCGGCCTGATTCGTGGCCGAGCCCGGCGAAGACACCGCGGATCGCCGCGTCGTTATGCGGAGTACGTTCCCCCGAAAGATAAGGCAGGAAGGTGACGCCGCTCGGCGGCTTCAGCGCATCCCCGACTTCACCGGTCAGTTCCGCCGCGGAGCGACCGGTTACATCCGACAGCCAATTCAGGGAATCTGTCGCCGACAGGATGACGCCCATCTGGTGCCATGTTTGCGGCAATGCATGGCAGAAGGCATGCACCGCGCTTTCGGGGTTTGGAAGGTAGGCGGCGTTGGCGGCGAAGAGGACGCCGGAGGTGCCGATCGAGACGAAAGCATGCCCCTCTTCCACTGTCCCCATGCCGCAGGCCGAGGCGGCATTGTCGCCTGCTCCGCCGGCGACTACTACCGGCCCGCGCATGCCCCAGGCGGCCGCGAGTTCGCGCTTCAGCATGCCGGCGCGCTGCGTGCCCTCCACAAGCGAAGGCATATGGCTTTCGTCCAGTTCCGTTGCCGAGAGCAACTCGTCCGACCAGCGCCGCGACGCCACGTCGAGCCAGGCGGTGCCGCTGGCGTCCGACATTTCCGAGATGTGCTCACCGGTCAGCCACAGCCGCAAATAGTCCTTCGGCAACAGCACCTTGCGTACTTTAGCGAAAATCTCCTTCTCGTTGTTTTTCACCCATACCAGCTTGGGCGCCGTGAAGCCGGGGAATACAATATTGCCCGTGACGGCGCGGAAACGCGGATCGGCGTCGAGCGCCGCGGCCTCGGCGAAACTGCGCGTATCGTTCCATAATATGCACGGCCTCAGAACCTCGTCGGCGGCGCCAAGCAGCGTCGCCCCATGCATCTGCCCGGAAAGGCCGATGCCCTTGACGGCAGCGAGCGCCTGCGGATGCGCGGCCCTGAGCGCCATGACCGCTTCCCCCGTTGCGCGTATCCAATGCGCCGGGTCCTGTTCCGACCAGCCCGGATGCGGGCGCGAAAGTTCCAGTTCGCCATGAGCCGACCCGACGATCGCCTGGCGTTCGTCTATAAGAAGCGCCTTGACGCCCGATGTCCCTAGATCAAGCCCGAGATACATGCCGCAAACTCCTCCACGCCGGCCAGCGAACGTGGATCTCGCCTAAAGCGCTCTTGTCCTTTGATCAACCGCAGGAATGAAAACGGCGGGTAGGCCCGCCGTTTGCCCCGGGCAAGAACCGTTATCAGCGGTCGGGGTTGGGCGTGTAGCCCGGACCGATGACCACCGGCTTTTTCGGCACGACATTGTCGTCGAGATCGCTCTTGAAATCGCGGGTAGTCGACCAGATCAGCTTGGTCTTCTCCCGGTCGTAGACGCGAATTTCCACCTTGTAGGGCCTGCCCCCGACGACGCCATGGATCTGCGGCGAGTGGAAGGCGTAGCGATTGGTCCGCGCGCTCACGCGGTCAGAAACGACCAGCGGCGCTCCCCCGGCCGGGTTCTCGAATGTGACCTCGATGATCGATCCTTCGGCAAGAGGCTTCTGCACGTTGGTCACCACGTCGTAGAATTCCTCGCCTTCGCGATAATTGTAGATGAAGCCGCCGCCGATGACCGCGAGATAAGGCTTCTCGGAAGGATCGTTGCGCGTGGCCCATCCGAACGAGAAAAGGATCAGGAGCAGTATCGCGACGCCCCCGGCGATCCGCTTCACGGTGAATTGGCGGAAGACGTCTTCCCATGTGACGCGCCGAAGTCCGACCCGGATCGCCGACCAGTCGAGCGTCGGCAGGGATGGGACCGGCAGGATGGCATCCTGGAAATTTCGCATGATCTTGACTCCTCCGTCTCGGTCCGCGGACCGGAACATTGTCGACGCAGAATGCCTCTTTCCGGCAGCCGCGTCGAGGGGTCGTCGTGGCCGGCGGCCGGCGGCCGTCAGCGTTCCTCCTTGCGGAACGGTTTCAGGAGCGCCGAGGGCGCTACCGCGTTGCGCGACATGAAGGCCATGGCGACGATGGTCAGGACGAAGGGCAACATCAGGAACGCCTCGTAGGGGATGTGGCCGAGGCCGCTCGCCTGCAGCCTAAGCTGCAACGCGTCCACGAAGGCGAAAAGCAGCG
>JBQCFA010000338.1:0-11799 GCA_051959695.1 Rhizobiaceae bacterium | reverse complement strand
AGGCCATCAAGGCCGGCATCTTGGAGATCGCCGACATCCATGTCGTGTCCAAATGCGACCGTAGCGACGCCAACCGCACCATCGCCGATCTGAAGATGATGCTGAAGGATTCGCGGCCGCAGGAGAACGGCTGGCGCCCCCCCGTCGTCGGTCTGTCGTCGGTCGACGAAGAAGGTTTCGAGGATCTCATGGCGGCCGTCACCCGTCACCGCGAGGCGCTCGCCGGAGCGGCCGGCGAGAAGCGTCGTGAAGCGATCGCCCGCTTCCGCCTGGCGAAGACCGCCGAGACGCTCGCCCAGGAAAGACTTAAGACGCTGCTCGCCGGCCACATCGGCGAGGCCGCGGCAAGGCTCGTCCGCCGAGAGAGCGATCCCTATACGGAGGCGGAGGGCATCGTGCGCGAATTCACCGGAGAGAAGAACCATGGCTGATACGATCGACCGGATTTCCGCCGCCGAGCTGGCACGGCAGACGCAGGAATGGGAAGCGAACGAGGTTGCCGATTTCGTGAAGCGCGCGCCCGAGCGCAAGGAGCAGTTCTTCACGCTCGGCGATATTCCGGTTAAGCGCACCTATACCGCCGCCGACATCGCCGACACGCCCGCCGAGGATATCGGCCTGCCGGGCCGCTACCCGTTCACGCGCGGCCCCTATCCGACCATGTATCGCGTCCGCAACTGGACGATGCGCCAGATCGCCGGCTTCGGCACTGGCGAGGACACCAACCGGCGCTTCAAGTTCCTGATCGAGCAGGGCCAGACCGGCATCTCCACCGATTTCGACATGCCGACGCTCATGGGCTACGACAGTGACCACCCGATGTCGGAGGGCGAGGTCGGCCGCGAGGGCGTGGCGATCGACACGCTCGCCGACATGGAGGCGTTGCTCGACGGCATCGACCTCGAGACCATCTCGGTCTCGCTCACCATCAACCCCACGGCATGGATACTTTTCGCCATGTATGTCGTGCTCGCGCAGAAGCGCGGCAACGACCTCGACAAGCTGTCGGGCACCGTGCAGGCCGACATCCTCAAGGAGTTCATGGCGCAGAAGGAATATATCTTCCCGATAGGACCATCGGTGCGCATCGTGCGCGACCTGATCGCATACTCGGCCAAGAACATGAAGCGCTACAACCCGATCAACATCTCGGGCTACCATATCTCGGAGGCGGGTTCCTCGCCCCTGCACGAAGCGGCGTTCACACTCGCCAGCCTGATCGTCTATGTGGAGGAGGTGACGAAGACCGGCGTCCCTGTCGACGATTTCGCGCCGCGGCTCGCCTTCTTCTTCGTCAGCCAGGCAGATTTCTTCGAGGAGATTGCGAAGTTCCGTGCACTCCGGCGTTGCTATGCCAAGATCATGAAGGAGCGTTTCGGAGCCAGCAAGCCGGAATCGATGCGGCTGCGCTTCCACTGCCAGACGGCGGCAGCCTCGCTGACCAAGCCGCAATACATGGTCAATGTCGTGCGCACCGCTATGCAGGCGCTTTCGGCGGTCCTGGGCGGAGCGCAATCCCTGCATACCAATGGCTATGACGAAGCCTTCGCCATCCCCACCGAGGACGCGATGCGGCTGGCGCTCCGCACCCAGCAGGTCATCGCCGACGAGACCAACGTCACCCAGGTGGTCGATCCTCTCGGCGGCTCCTACTACGTCGAATCGCTGACCAACGAATACGAGAGGCGCATCTTCGAGACCCTCGATGAGATCGACCGCCGCGGCGGCACGATCAAGCTGATCCAGGAGGGCTGGTTCCAGAAGCACATCGCCGATTTCGCCTATGAGACGGCGCTCCGGAAACAGTCGGGCGAGAAGCCGGTGATCGGTGTCAATCGCTACCGGATGGAAGGAGCGCCGGAGGGAATCGAGGTCCATCCCTACGATCCGACGACGGCCGAGCGGCAGATTTCCCGCCTGACGCGCGTGCGAGCCGAGCGCGACGAGGCAAAGGTCCAGGGCCTGCTCGAAAAGCTCGTGGCCATCGCGCGCAATGAGGACGAGAATATCATTCCTGTCACCATCGAACTGGTGCGGGAAGGTGCCACGATGGGTGATATCGTCGAAAAGCTGAAAGGCCTCTGGGGCACCTATCGCGAGACACCCGTTTTCTAGTACGACCCGACGGCACGCGAAGCCGTCGACCGGCGCTTGAAGCAATGGGACGGAGAAGGGCGGCGCGATGAAGCCACGGACTTTCTTTACGCTGGCCTATGACGACATCTCGCCGCACTTCGCCTCCACCCCGATCCATGTCGGCGCCGGCGCGGCCGTACTTGGCCGGGCGACGCTCGGCCATGCCGCATGGCTCGGCGCTCGCTCAGTTATCCGCGCCGACGGCCACTACGTGCGGATCGGCGACGATTTCAGGCTCGGCGCCCGCGGCACGGTGCATATCGCGCACGGCTACCTGCCGACCCATATCGGCAATGGCGTCACGGCCGGCGCGAATTCTGTCATCCACGCCTGCGATGTCGCCGACCGCTGTCATATCGGCCGTGACGTCGTCGTCCTCGACGGCTCGCGACTGGGTGCCGGATGCGCGCTCGCGGATGGCTCGATCGTCTTTCCCCGCTCGATGTTGGAGGGCGGATGGCTCCATGAAGGCGCGCCGGCCAGGCCTGTCCGGCGGCTGGAGCCCGGCGAACTCGACCTGCTTCACCAAGCAAGCGGTGCGACGGCCGAACAGGCCGGCGACAGTGCGGATTGGCTTCCAAGCTACCCTTCAGGCGAGCCGCTGTTCGTCGCGTTCTCTGCCCGGCTCAAGGGTCGCATTGCCGTCGAACGAGGCAATGGCATCTGGTTCGGCTGCGATCTCGACGCCGGCGCCCATGAGATCCGTGTCGGCCGCAATACCAACATCCAGGACAACAGTACTATCCTCGCACGCAACCGGGCGGTGACAATCGGCAGCGAGGCTACGATCGGCCACAATGTCTCCTTGAGCGACTGCTCGGTCGGCGACCGCAGCCTCGTCGGCATCGGCGCCGTCGTCGCGCCGGGCACGACGATCGGCGGCGATGTGCTGCTGGCGGCGGGCGCGCATACGGTGGAAGGGCAAGCGCTCGAAGACAATTCCTTCTACGCCGGTCGCCCGGCACGCCGGATGTCCGCCCTGGACGACAGAAAGCGCCTGCTCATTGCCGGCACCTGGCCAACCTATTGCGACTATGCGCGCAAATTCGCCGCGGAACAGCGCCAATCCGCCAGCAGCTGATCCACAAGCAGCGCGACTCAATTCAGGCGTTGATTGCGGCTCAGGCAGCGGGATTTTGGGTGGCCGGGAAGGCTTCGCGGACGGGCCCGGTTAACGCAACTTGGCGCCCGGCACCCATGCCCGTCGATGAATATAACTTCCGCCGCGGCGCCGACCGCCATTGGGGTCGCTCTTGACGGTACGAGCCTGGGAAGACCTGGTACGCCCAAGGGGAATCGAACCCCTGTTTGCGCCGTGAGAGGGCGCCGTCCTGACCGCTAGACGATGGGCGCAGCCGAAACCGCCATATACGGCGGAAGCGGCGGGAATGCAACCGCCCCATCGCGTCGTCAGCGGCGTCCAGTCGCATGCCCGCGAATGCCGTCGAGATCCTCGAACGTTAAAATAAGCGAAAGCTGCCCGCCCTCAGTGCGCCTTGACGGCGTAGGTGCCGAGCGTCCTGCCGGCCTCGAGATCGTAAAGCAGGAAGGAGCGGCTGCCGTCGGCCAGTTCGAGGCCCAAAAGCGCTTCCTTGCCGGATAGGGTCTGCGAGACGATGCGGGCTCCGGCTGGGATGGCGATCGTGCCGGCGACGGCGTCCGCACCCGAGGGCAGCCGCGCCTGGACTGCTTGCTCCGCCGGCCTTTTGGAGGCAAGGCTGCTCTTGTAGATGAAGGCGCCTATCACCAGCGCGAAAGCGACGAACAGGATGGCGAGATTGAAGACCATGAAGCGCAGCAATTTGCGCCGTACCCGCTCGACCTCCGGGTCAAGGGGCTTTTCGTCGACGTTCGCTTTCGGCGCGGCCATGTCTCGGCTCTCCGGGGCTGGCGGATGAACGATCCTGATATCCAAGGCGGCGACGCAAGGAAAGTGCTGCAGGTGGAATCGGATGCCGGCGGCATGCGCCTCGACCAGTGGCTGGCCAAGGCGACGGCGCCGGAACTGTCGCGCAGCCGCATCCAGGCGCTCATCCGCGACGGCGCCGTGCGCGTCGGCGGGGCGGTCGCCTTGGAGGCGCGCGCCAAGGTTGCGCCGGGCGATGTCGTGGAGGTGGACGTACCGCCGCCGCAGGTGGCGGCCCCGGAAGCCGAAGCGATCCCGCTCGACATCCTGTTCGAGGACAATCAGTTGGTCGTCGTCAACAAGCCGGCCGGCATGGTAGTTCATCCGGGCGCAGGCAACTGGAATGGCACGCTGGTCAACGCGCTGATCGCCCATTGCGGAGAAACCCTTTCCGGCATCGGCGGGGTTCGCCGGCCCGGCATCGTGCACCGGCTGGACAGAAACACGAGCGGCGTGCTGGTCGTCGCCAAGACCGATCATGCCCACCGCGAGTTGGCGGCGGCCTTTGCCGACCACGGTCGCTCGGGCGAGTTGGAGCGCGCCTACGAGGCGCTGGTCTGGGGTGCGCCGCCACGCGCCGCCGGGACGATCGACGCCACGCTCGGGCGTTCGAACCGCGACCGCACGCGGCAGGCGGTGGTGAGCGAAACGCAACCGGACGCACGTCACGCCGTGACGCACTACGCCGTGCGAGAACGCTTCGGCGAGAAGGCGGACGTCCGGGCGCTGGCCTCGCTGGTCGAATGCCGGCTGGAGACGGGCCGCACCCACCAGATCAGGGTGCACATGGCCCATATCGGCCATCCGCTCATCGGCGATCGGGAGTATGGCTCGGCGTTCCTCACCAAAGCCAACGCCCTGCGGGAGCCTGTCAGGACGGTGGCGTTGGGCTTCAGGCGGCAGGCGCTGCACGCCCGGCTTCTTGCGTTCCGCCACCCCACAACCCATATACGGCTTCGATTTGAGGCACCGATGCCCGAAGACATGGCGCAGCTCCTGGCAGCCTTTCGTGCTGTCGGCCAGGCGCCGGACATGCATTCTCCGACGACCTGATATGTCGTCTCGGGGAGGGTGTAATTTCGCCTGTTTCCACCTATATACGGTCTAGCGGATGGTGCCCCCAGGCGGGCTGTCCGCAATTTGCCTGCCCGAACGGGAGGCACAGCAATCGAAGGGAGGGCGCTTATGGCCCAAAGCTTACCCAGCATCGTTTCCGGTGAAGGCGGTCTGTCGCGGTATCTCGAGGAGATACGGCGCTTTCCGATGCTTCAGCCGCAGGAAGAATACATGCTCGCCAAACGCTATAGCGAACATGGCGACACCAATGCGGCGCACAAGCTCGTCACCAGCCACCTCCGTCTCGTGGCGAAGATCGCCATGGGCTATCGCGGCTACGGTCTGCCGATCGGTGAGGTGATCTCCGAAGGTAATGTCGGCCTCATGCAGGCCGTGAAGAAATTCGAGCCCGAGCGCGGTTTCCGCCTTGCGACCTATGCCATGTGGTGGATCAAGGCCTCGATCCAGGAATATATCCTGCGCTCGTGGAGCCTGGTGAAGATGGGCACCACCGCCAACCAGAAGCGCCTGTTCTTCAACCTCCGCAAGGTGAAGGGCAAGATCCAGGCGCTCGACGATGGCGATCTCAGGCCCGACCAGATCAGCGAGATCGCGACCCGGCTGAACGTCAGCGAGGACGAGGTCGTTTCCATGAACCGCCGCCTTTCCGGCGACGCCTCCCTCAACGCGCCCATCCGTGCAAGCGAAGGCGAATCGGGCGAATGGCAGGACTGGCTGGTGGACGATCACGAAAGCCAGGAGCAACTCCTGGTCGAGCAGGACGAGCTCGAAAACCGCCGCGGCATGCTTGGCGAAGCGATGAAGGTCCTCAACGACCGCGAACGGCGCATCTTCGAGGCCCGGCGCCTTTCCGACGAGCCGATGACGCTGGAGGAACTCTCCGCCGAATTCGGCATTAGCCGGGAACGGGTGCGCCAGATCGAGGTCCGCGCCTTCGAGAAAGTGCAGGACGCGGTAAAGGCAGCGGCCAAGCGGCAGGCGCAGTCCCTGCGCACCATCGAGGCCGAAGCGCATCCTTAATCAAAGACAAGGGCCGTCTCGTGCGGCCCTTGCGACTTCGTGAATTTTACTATGGCGCCCTCGAAGCGCGTCGTTCTATTGATTTTCAGCCATTGGTCCCGTTTGCGGGAGCCGGCTTGTTGCTATCGCCGTCATTGCCGGCCGCGGGCGCCTCTTCCTGGCCTATCGGCTTCTGCTCCCATGCATTCATCACGTCGTCGAAGACCTTGTCGCCGGGGATACCCTTCTCGAGCGTCATCAGCGCCCGGCGTCCGGATTTGTAGACGACCGGGATATCGATCCAGCTTTGGCGGCGGAGCAGCGTCGTGTTCGTTTCTATCTCGGCCTTGCCGTCGTTCAGCGCCAGCAGGAAATAGCCGTCCGCTATCTTTGCCGGAATACCGATCACGGGACTGCCCGGAGCCTGCTCGGAATCCTTCATCGCCATCCTCAGGACGCTGTCGATGCCGCCGCCTTCGAAATTGTCGGGCGTCAGGAAGATCAGCTCGACGATATGGCTGGCCGGGAGCGTCTTGTCGCCGTTGCGCCGGATGGTGATGCGCAGTTGCAGGTTCTTGGAGGGAATGGTCGCCTCGCCGCGGATGGCCGGTTCCGCCGGCAGGTCGCCGCCGGGCGATTCCTTGACCAGGGACCAGACGACCGTGCCCGTATTTGCCGATCCCTGGTCCGTATTCGTGCGTTCCTCATAGAAGATGGCCCGCTGGCCGACAGGGACCTGGGCTTTGTCGGCGCCGGTCGCCGCCGCTACACCCTGTCCGCCCGCGCCCGCGCCCGAAGGGCTGGGGGTAGCGGAGGCGACGGAGGAACCCTCTCCGACCTTGGCTTCACCGGAGCCGGGCCCGGGATTGCTCTCCGTGCCATCCGCGCCGAGCCTTTGTGTGAATTTCGGCGCCGTATCCGGCGCAGGCGCGACGCTCTTTTCCTGATTGTCGGCCTTCGCCTCGGTCCGGGCCGGCGGTGTGGCGTCCGGCTTCGCGTCGGCGGCCTTGCTGTTGTCCGGCTGGACCGTCGCCGGGGCCGGGCTCGTTTTGGCGACATCCTTCGCCGGTGCGGTCGACCCCGGCTGGACCGTGCGGGCGAACTCGGGAAGCCGGACGCCGAGTCTCGATGCAAGGTCCTCGCGCTTGAACCACGCGCCATAGGCCGCGCCGGCAACCACGATCAGCACCAGCAGCGCGACCAGCAGTCCTGCGCCGCCGCGTCGGCGTGACGGGGAACGGTTGAACTCGGCCGCGAACGGCTCATCGTCGCCCGGTTCGAGAAAGAAGGAATCAGGATCGGGCGAAGGCTGCCGGCTCCCAGAGGGCTCTGCGGCGGCAGGCGCCGTCGGCGCGGGAACGGGCTTTTGCGCCGTCGCCGGCTTCTGCGCCCCGGACAATGCCGAGGGCATGGCAAGCGGCGGGTTTTGCGGCGCCCTGTTCGCGAAGGCGGCGGGTTCAACCGGCTTCGGTGCGATCTTCGGCTGCGCATCGCTGAGGCTTGCGAACACGGCTTCGAGCTCGTCGACGGGCTCTTCGCCGGCACTCTCTGTCGCCCTGTATTCGGCCTCCACTTTCTGGATCGCGTCCTCGAGGGCCTTCTTCTGCCGTTCGGCCACGGCTGGCGGCGGGGGCGGATTTATCTGATTGAGCTTCGCCGCGATCGTGGCGCGGGCCTTTTCATAGACCTTGCGACGAACATCCGGATTCGCTTCGTCGAGACCGTCGATGGTCTTTTTCAGAACCGCGACAAAATCTGCCATTCGTTCGGATACTTTCCATTTGCGCCGGCCACGTGAAGCAACGAGACGGCATTCGAAACTAATCGTGAAACGGATCGGTCACAAGTATGGTGTCTTCCCGCTCGGGGCTCGTCGAAAGAAGCGCGACCGGCGCGCCGATGAGCTCCTCGATATAGCGGACATACTTCACCGCCTGCGCGGGAAGCTCGCTCCAGCTGCGCGCGCCACGCGTCGTTTCCTGCCAGCCCTCCAGCGTTTCGTAGATTGCCTCCACCCGAGCCTGGGCGCCCTGGCTTGCGGGAAGGTAGTCGATCGTTTCGCCGTCCAGCCGGTATCCGGTGCAAACCTTGATCTCCGCCAGCCCGTCGAGGACGTCGAGCTTGGTCAGCGCGATGCCGTTGATGCCGTTCACGGACACCGCCTGGCGCACGAGCACGGCATCGAACCATCCGCAACGCCGCTTGCGCCCGGTGACCGTGCCGAATTCATGGCCGCGCTCGCCGAGGAACTGTCCGACCTCGCCGGTCTGCTCGGTGGGAAACGGGCCCTCGCCGACGCGGGTCGTATAGGCCTTCGTGATGCCGAGTACGTAGCCGATCGCGCCGGGGCCGAGCCCGGACCCGGACGCCGCCTGCCCCGCTACTGTATTGGAGGAGGTCACGTAGGGATAGGTGCCGTGGTCGATGTCGAGCAGCGTTCCCTGCGCGCCCTCGAACAGGATGCGCTCGCCCGCGCGGCGCCGTTCATCGAGGATTTTCCAGGTCCTGTCGGCAAATGGCAGGACACGGGCGGCGACCGAAGTCAGCTCCTGCATGATGGCTTCGTGGCCGATTTCGGGATGCCCGAGGCCTCGGCGAAGCGCATTGTGATGCGTGAGGAGACGGTCGAGCTTCACCGGAAGGGTGTCCAAATTCGCCAAATCCATTACCCGGATGGCACGGCGGCCGACCTTGTCCTCATAGGCGGGACCGATGCCCCTGCGGGTCGTGCCGATCTTCGTGCCCGAATTCGAGGCCGCGTCCTCTCGGAATCCGTCCAGCTCCCTGTGGAGCGAGAGGATTAGCGCGGTGTTTTCGGCAATTTTCAGGCAGTCCGGCGTGACATGCACGCCCAGCTCCTCCAGCCTGGCCAGTTCCGTGACGAAGGCATGTGGATCGAACACCACTCCGTTTCCAATCACCGACAGCTTGCCCGGCCGCACCACGCCGGAAGGCAGCAACGACAGTTTGTAGCTCACCCCGTCGATGACGAGCGTATGGCCGGCATTATGGCCGCCCTGGAAGCGCACGACCACATCGGCGCGCTCCGACAGCCAGTCGACAATCTTGCCCTTGCCCTCGTCGCCCCATTGCGAGCCGACGACAACCACATTTGCCATGATCGATCCTTGCGCGTACCGGTCCCCCGGCATCCTGTTGAAAAATCCACGCCTCTATAGCGGCAACGGCCGGCGCACGCGACCCTTCTTTCGGGCGCTGACGCCTCTCGCGGTCGCGACAGCCGTTCTTCCGCAGACGGTCAAGGAATTTGCCGGCTGGCACATTTACGGCCAGGAATAATGTCCCTATGCCGAACCGTCCGATTTGCCGCTGGTGCCGAAGCGTTCCTAATGCAGAACCGTGCCTATGCCTTCCTGCTTCTCACGACGCTCTTCTGGGGCGGCAACGCTGTGGCGGGCAAGCTGGCGGTCGGGCACGTGTCGCCGATGGTGCTTGTGGCCCTGCGCTGGCTGTTGGCAACGGTCATCCTCGCCATATTGGGCGGACGGCAATTGGCCGAGGACTGGCCGAAGGTGCGGCGAAATCTGTGGCTGCTCGGTGCGCTCGGCGCCTGCGGCTTCACTTTCTTCAACGCACTCTTTTATACCGCCCTCACCTATACGACCGCGATCAACGTCGCCATCGAACAGGCTGGCATGCCAGTGCTGATCATCCTCATCAACTTCCTGCTTTTTCGGCTGCGCATAAGCTGGCTGCAGGTGCTTGGCGTGATCGCCACCATGGCGGGCGTCGCGCTCACGGCCTGCCACGGCGATCCCGCGCAGCTTCTCGCTTTGGGCGTCAACATCGGTGACGGCCTGATGCTGATCGCTGTGCTGCTCTACAGCGGTTACACGGTCTTCCTGCGTTTCAAGCCGGACATCCACTGGAAGAGCCTGATGCTTGTCCTCTCCTTCTTCGCGCTTCTGGCGTCCCTTCCCTTCGCCGCGTGGGAAATCTCGGCCGGCAAGGAGATACTCCCCGATGTCACGGGCTGGGCCATCGCTCTTTACGTTGTCCTGTTTCCTTCCACGACGGCGCAAATCCTGTTCATTCGCGGGAACGAAATGATCGGAGCGAATCGCGCCGGGCTTTTCATCAACCTGGTGCCGATTTTCGGAACGCTGCTTTCGGTGCTGATCGTCGGCGAAAGCTTCGAATACTATCACCTCGTCGCGATGGTGCTGGTGCTTGGCGGCATCTGGCTTGCCGAGCACTCCAGCCGCAGGCTTGCGGCGAGGACGCCCTGACCCATCGGCGACGAAGACCGGCCGCCCCACGTCTCTGGCCGGAGGCGGCCTCGCCAATCGTCAATTCATCGACACGTCGAATCTCAGCGGCTTGGCCGAATCGATCGTCTTGTGCGCACGCACCTTGGCGAGCACCTGCTCGGGGAACGGCGCGTCGAGATAGAGAAGCGCGATCGCATCGCCGCCAGGCCGGTTGCGACCGAGCGCGAAGTTGGCGATGTTGACGCCGTTCTCGCCGCACACGGTGCCGAGCAGGCCGATGATGCCGGGCGCGTCGGCATTGGTCGTGTAGAGCATGTGCTCGCCGACCTCCGCGTCGAGATTGATGCCCTTGATCTGGATGAAGCGCGGCTTGCCGTCGGAGAAGCAGGTGCCGGCGATGGCGCGGGTCTGCTTCGCCGTCTTAACCGTCAGTCTTATGTAGCCATCGAAGACGCCGGACTTGTCGCGCTTAACTTCCGCGACGATGATGCCGCGTTCCTTCACCATGATCGGCGCCGAGACCATGTTGACATCGGCGACCTGCGGCCGGATCAGGCCGGCGAGCGCCGCGCTGATCAGCGCCCTTGTGTTCATGGAGGCGGTCGAACCATCGAACAGGATCTCGACTTCCTGGATCGGCTCCTCGGTGACCTGGCCGACGAAGGAGCCGAGCACTTCGGCGAGCTTGATGAAGGGCTTCAGGAGCGGCGCCTCCTCGGCCGTGATCGAGGGCATGTTGATCGCGTTCGAGACCGCGCCCTTGATCAGGTAGTCCGACATCTGCTCGGCGATCTGCAGCGCGACATTCTCCTGCGCCTCGGTCGTCGCGGCGCCCAGATGCGGCGTGCACACGACATTGGGCAGCGAGAAGAGCGGGTTTTCCGTCGCCGGCTCGGTCTCGAAGACGTCTATGCCGGCGCCGGCGACCTTGCCGGACTTCAAGGCCTCGACCAGGTCGGCTTCCACGATCAGCCCGCCGCGGGCGCAGTTGATGATGCGCACGCCGTCCTTCATCCTGGCGAGGGCGGCCTTGTCGATGATACCGCGCGTCTTGTCGGTGAGCGGCGTATGCAGGGTGATGAAGTCGGCGCGGGCGAGAAGATCCTCCAGCTCCAGCTTCTCGACGCCGAGCTGCGAGGCGCGCTCCTCCGACAGGAACGGATCGTAGGCGACGACGTGCATCTTGAGCCCGACGCCGCGCATGGCGACGATCGAGCCGATATTGCCGCAGCCGATGACGCCGAGCGTCTTGCCGGTGATCTCGACGCCCATGAAACGGTTCTTTTCCCACTTGCCCGCGCGCGTCGAGGTGTCGGCCTCGGGAAGCTGCCGCGCCACGGCGAACATCATGGCGATGGCGTGTTCGGCGGTCGTGATCGAATTGCCGAAGGGCGTGTTCATCACGATGATGCCCTTGCGCGAGGCTGCCGGTATGTCGACATTGTCGAC